>CANHSL010000017.1 GCA_947463385.1 Flavobacteriales bacterium | reverse complement strand
TATAAAGATGCCTTTTCTAAACACCACGAGGTGAATTTAGGATTCATGTCCTTTTTTACCAAAGCGGTAACAGAAGCCTTGAAACTGTATCCTGCAGTAAATGGTCAAATCGATGGAAATGAAATGATTTTTCATGACTATGCGGATGTTGGTATTGCCGTTTCTTCACCAAAAGGGTTAATGGTACCGGTAGTGCGCAACGCAGAGCAAATGTCCTTAGCAGATATTGAACGCGAAATTAAACGCTTGGCAATTAAGGCAAGAGACGGTAAGATTACACCCGAAGATATGACAGGAGGTACTTTCACCATTACAAACGGTGGTGTTTTTGGTTCCATGCTATCCACTCCAATTATTAATCCTCCGCAATCCGCGATTCTGGGAATGCACAACATTGTTGAACGTCCAGTGGCTGTGAATGGCCAAGTGGAAATTAGACCAATCATGTATGTGGCCTTGTCTTACGACCACCGAATTATTGACGGTAAAGAATCTGTTGGGTTCTTAGTGAAAGTTAAAGAAATGCTAGAAAAGCCAGAACGAATGCTTTTTGGAGCGAAAGATCCGGCTGAAATATTATTGGGATTATAATCCAAATCAACTTATGGCAAAAATTAGAAAGCAGGATGCGTTGGATTACCACGCAATGGGAAGACCCGGGAAAATTGAAGTAATTCCAACAAAACCCTATTCTTCTCAACGCGATTTATCTTTGGCGTATTCGCCAGGCGTTGCAGAACCCTGCTTAAAAATTGCAGAGAATAAAGATGATGTGTATAAATACACCAGTAAATCTAACCTGGTCGCAGTAATTTCTAACGGAACGGCTGTATTGGGACTTGGAGATATTGGCCCCGAGGCATCAAAACCTGTGATGGAAGGAAAGGGCTTGTTGTTTAAGATATTTGCTGATATTGATGTATTTGACATCGAGATTGATGCGAAAGACCCTGAGTTATTTATTCAAACGGTAAAGGCGATTGCGCCAACCTTTGGGGGGATTAATCTCGAAGATATCAAAGCACCGGAAGCATTCGAAATCGAGCGCCGACTTAAAGAGGAATTAGACATTCCGATCATGCATGATGATCAACACGGTACTGCAATTATCTCTTCTGCAGCATTGCTTAATGCCTTGGAATTAGCAAAAAAGAAAATTGAACGCGTAAAAATTGTGATTTCTGGTGCCGGTGCATCAGCCCTTTCATGCGCGAAATTATATGTGGCCTTAGGGGCGAAAGTTTCCAATATTTATATGTTCGATTCTAAAGGATTGATTGGCGCATTTAGAAGTGATTTAGATGAGATGAAGTCCTTTTTTGCAAGCCATAAAAAAGAAGTTTCTTTTGAGGAAGCCTTTAAAGGAGCAGATGTGTTTTTAGGACTTTCTCGTGGGGGCCTTGTAAACAAGGAAATGATCAAGAAAATGGCTAAGGATCCTATAGTGTTTGCATTGGCGAATCCAGATCCTGAAATTTCGTATAAAGATGCTACCTCCGTTCGTAAGGATATTATCATGGCTACCGGACGGTCAGACCATCCGAATCAAGTAAATAATGTCTTAGGTTTCCCATTCATTTTCCGAGGTGCACTCGATGTTCGAGCCACAACGATTAATGAAGAAATGAAATTGGCAGCGGTTAAAGCCATTGCCTCTCTAGCTAAAGAAACGATCCCAGAAGAGGTAATTGAAGCATACGGAGAAAAGAACATTTCATTCGGTCGAGATCAAATTATCCCAAAACCTTTAGACCCCCGCCTAATCTATTCTGTTGCCCCAGCCGTTGCAAAAGCAGCAATAGATTCAGGTGTAGCTAAAAATCCAATTAAAGATTGGCAGAAATATGAGGCGGAATTAAAAGCTCGCCTAGGGTTAGATAACGAATTAATGCGAAACATCACGGCTAAGGCACAGAGCAATCCGAAGAAAGTTGTTTTTGCTGAAGCTGATAATGTTAAAATTTTAAAGGCTGCCCAAGTTTCATATGAAGAAGGAGTCGCTTTTCCAATTCTACTTGGAGATAGGGATGTTATTCTCGAATTGATGGAAGAGTATAATGTTGAACTTCCTGAGGTTACCATTATCGATCCAAAAGCGGATTCAGAAGAAGAACGGCGTACTAATTTTGGAAAAGAGTTCTTTCAGCGCAGAAAACGAAAAGGCTTAACTGAATTTGAGGCAGTAAAGCTGATGCGTGAACGAAATCATTTTGGTGCAATGATGGTTGATATGGGCTTCGCCGATGCGATGATTACCGGATTAACCCGCTCATATCGTTCTACGTTAAAACCTTTACTGCAAATTATCGGACTTGAGAAAGATGTGAAAACTGCCGCGGGGATGTACATTCTCAATACCAAACGTGGACCAATGTTCCTTGCAGATACCACAGTTAATCTGAATCCGAATGCTAGTCAAATCGCGGAAATCACGATTAATGTAGCCAAAACAATTCGAAAACTTAAGGTGCAACCAAAAATCGCCTTATTGAGTTATTCGAATTTTGGATCTTCTCCCGGACCAGATTCAGAGAAAATGGCAGAGGCCGTTGGGGTGCTCCATGCAGACCATCCAACCCTCATTGTAGATGGTGAAATACAAGCAAATTTTGCATTGAATTCTGACCTCTTGGTAGAGAAGTTTCCCTTCTCCACCTTGGTCAACAAAGAAGTTAACACCTTGATTTTTCCAAATTTATCGGCCGGAAATATCGCCTATAAATTACTTCAGCAAATGACCGATAGCGATGCAATTGGACCAATCCTCATTGGTATGAGAAAATCAATTCATGTGCTTCAGTTGGGGGCTTCGGTCAGAGAAATAATTAACATGGTAAAAGTTGCCGTAATTGATGCTCAAAATAAATAAGCGATGATAGCACAACTTCAAGGACGTCTCGTTGAAAAACACCCCACCGAATTAATCATTGATTGTGCTGGAGTAGGGTACGAGGTGAAAATATCCTTGAATTGTTTTTCGGCCTTAGGCGATTCAGAACAAGTTAAAGTATTTACAAAACTCATTGTTCGGGAGGATGCTCATTTGCTTTACGGTTTTCATGCCAAGGAGGAACGCGAAATGTTTAATCATTTAATTAGTGTTTCAGGAATTGGTCCCAATACAGCAATGATTATGTTGTCTTCGATGGTTCCTGAAGATATTGCCAAAGCGATTCAAACAGAGGATGTCGTAACGATTCAAAAAATTAAAGGAATTGGTGCCAAAACAGCTCAACGTGTAATCATCGATTTAAAAGGGAAAGTTGTTAAATTGTCGGAACAAGCACAAAATATTTTCAGCGCAAACAATACAAATCGATTTGATGCGTTAACGGCCCTGGTTTCTTTGGGCTTCGATAAGAAAGCAGCTGAAAAGGCAATAGAACGCGTGGATACTGGTAGTGAACCGGTAGAATCATTAATCAAGGAGGCCCTAAAAGTATTATAGTGAATTGGTGTAAAAGAAATATTATTTCTAGTGCTTTTCTATTGGGCTTACTTTTAGCCCTTTTTCCATTGGCATCACATGCCCAAGGTCCTATACTCCCTTTTCCAATTAACCCATCGTTTAACACGTATAATAACAATCAACAATCCTTTGATTTAGGTGATCCCACCAACATGCAACAAACCATTGAATATGACCCGGAAACTGGTCATTACGTGTTTAAGCAAACGGTAGGTGATGGACTTCTATTCCGGAACCCTACATCCATGTCCTTGGAAGATTATTTGAATTACAAGAATAAACAATTTGAAGGTCAAAATTGGGAACAGCAAATCGAGGAAGAGTCTGTTGTTGGAAGATCTTTTGAACTACCAATTAAAATTGGAAGCAAAGTGTTTGAAAGCATCTTTGGTTCCGGTGAAATTGTTATTCGTCCGCAAGGTAATGTTGAAGTCCAACTCGGCGTTAATCATTCGAGATACGACAATCCGATTCTACCAATGCGTCAACGTAGAATTACACGCTTTGATTTCCAACAAAACATTAACATGGATATTGTGGGTCAGATTGGTACTAGACTCAAAATAGGGGCTAAATATAATACGCAAGCGGCCTTTGATTTTGAAAATATTTCTAAGCTAGAACATACCGGCGACGAGGATCAAATCATTCAAAAAGTTGCGCTAGGTATGGTGAATTTAGATTTGCCTACCTCCTTAATTCAAGGTTCACAAACGCTTTTCGGTGCTAAAACACAATTAAAATTTGGTAGATCTACCTTCGATTTAATTGTGGCTCAATCGAAAGGTAAACGACAAGAAATTAATATAACAGGAAAATCTCAAGTTCAAAAGTTTGAATTAACAGCAGATAATTACGAAGCGAATCGTCACTACTTTTTGAATTTATTTTATCACGACGATTACGATTCTGCTATGGCAAGCTTGCCAAATGTGAATGCAACACGGTACATTACTCGGATAGAAGTTTGGGTTACGAATCGCTCCAACATTACCGAAAACACACGTAATATCATTGCGTTTTCTGATTTAGGTGAAGGAAAATCCACCAACTGTCAGGGAAATCCCGGTGGCTTCGGTACAGGTGTTGAACCCGCCAATGATGCGAATAGCCTCTACCAGTGGGCGGCAAATCAACCCCTCATCCGGAATTTCTCTACGGCTGTCCCCGCGTTAAACAATCAAGTTACAGCACCGGGTCCTTTTCAACAAGCAAAAGATTATGAAAAGGTAGAGAACGCACGTAAATTATCTGATCAAGAATTTAGTTATAATGCCCTACTTGGTTACGTTTCGTTAAATAACCCGCTCAATAACGATGAGGTGCTTGCCGTTGCGTATGAGTACACCTACCGCGGACAAACCTATCAGGTGGGTGAATTATCAACGGATGGTGCAAGCGGTCAAGAAGCCTTGATTCTAAAATTATTAAAGCCAACCATAACGAGTCCTCAAAATAAGATTTGGGACTTGATGATGAAAAATGTTTACTCTATTGGTGCTTATCAAGTAGATCAACAAGGATTTAAGGTTGATGTGTACTATAATAATCCATCTACAAGTGTTCCTTTGCCGGTTTTTCCAATGGCTGGGTTAGACGATAAACAATTAGTTACCTTATTAGAAATGGACCGCTTGAATCAGAACAATCAGCCGTTTTCTGATGGGGTGTTTGATTATGTGCCTTTTACGGTAACGGGTCCTAAAATTGAAAATGGGGGAACGATTAACCGCAAGAATGGCCGGATCTTTTTCTCAACAGTAGAACCGTTTGGCAAAACCTTAGCAAAAAAGCTTCAATCTGTAGGTGTTCCTCAAACAACCATCAATAACATTGCATTCTACGAATTATACGATTCAACCAAAACAGCTGCTCAACAAATTCCAAGTAAAAACAGGTTCCTTTTCAAAGGAGAATATCAATCCTCAGTAAGTTCAGATATTCCACTGAATGCCCTGAATGTGCCGCAAGGAGCGGTTACCGTTACAGCCGGAGGAATAAAACTTACGGAAGGCACTGATTATTCCGTGGATTATAATTTGGGGAGAGTTAAAATCTTGAATACAGGAATCCTTGAGTCAAATACACCCATTAAAATTTCCATAGAAAGCAATTCAGTATTTGGATTCCAAGCGCGTTCTCTCATGGGAGGACATTATCAATACCGCCTGAGTGATAAAATGAAGTTCGGTGCCACATGGGTACGAATGACAGAACGTCCTGTGACACAAAAAGTAGATTTCGGTAGTGAACCCTTCAAAAACAATGTCCTTGGAATCGACTTTAGTATTCGAACGGATGTTCCTTTCCTGACGCGACTCGTAGATTTACTTCCTGTGATATCTACGAATCAAATGTCCACCTTCTCAATCAATGGTGAGGCGGCTTACTTGATTCCTGGGCAACCAAAAGTGATTAACAAAGCGGGAACTTCCTATGTAGATGATTTCGAGGCCAGCCAAAGTACGATTGATTTAAAATCAGCTGCTGCATGGCGCTTAGCATCCGTTCCCCAAGGGCAACCTGATTTATTTCCTGAAGCTACTTCCCAGAACCTGTCTGCAGGGTTCAAACGGGCAAAAATGTCATGGTATACCATTGACCCGCTCTTTTATCAAAGCAATAACCTTACACCAAATCACATTAAACAAGATGCAACCATGTTGGCGGATAGCCGCATGCGCTTGGTGAATTTTACAGATATCTTCCCGAATCAACAGCTTCAATACGGTTCCATTCCGAACATTACAGTATTTGATGTCTGCTATTACCCGAAGGAACGCGGAATGTATAATTATGATACAACCGCTACCGTAGATAGTGTTGGTCAGTTCACGAATCCTGAAAACCGTTGGGGTGGTATAATGCGGGCACTTTCCACGAATGACTTTGAGGTGGCCAATGTACAATTCATTCAGTTTTGGATGCTAGATCCGTTTAATGACGATGCGGAAAATCAAGACCCTACTTCGTCCATGAATGGTGGAGATTTGTATTTTAATTTGGGTAACATTTCTGAAGATGTGTTGCCGGATTCACGTAAGGAATATGAAAATGGAATTCCACCGTTTGGTCCGAGCATTACCGATAATGTCGATACCACCTTGTGGGCAAGAGTTTCTAATGAACAGGTAATTGTAAATGCCTTCGATACAGACCCTGCCGCCCGATTAAATCAAGACATTGGGTTAGACGGTTGGAATAGTAGCTCAGAACAATCTGCCTATGCGAACTATGTGAATTGGGTTCAAAACAACGTGACCATTTCTCCTGCTGCTAAAGCAAAAATGATTCAAGACCCATCGAATGATGATTATAATTATTACCTAGATGACAACTTTGATAACGCACAATTAAATATACTCGAACGATACAAACGATATAATGGCATGGAGGGGAATGCACCCACAACCAATATGTCAGATACAGCCAATTCGGCGGGTTATCCTACACAAGCCACGAATATGCCAGATTTGGAGGATATCAATCAAGACAATAACCTTTCAGAATCAGAAGCATATTTCCAGTACAAAATGAGTTTGAGACCAAATGACATGGTGGTTGGAAAGAATTTTATTACCAATGTCCAGTTGTATCAAAATGGAAATAAAAGCGAGAAGTGGTACCAAGTAAGAATTCCTTTGGTTTCTTATGAGAAGAAGGTGAATGGAATCCAAGATTTCAGATCTATTCGGTTTATGCGCTTGTTCATGAAAAACTTTGATGAGCAAACACAAATTCGATTCGCAAAAATGGAGTTTATGCGGGGTGAATGGCGTCCTTATTTACTGGATTTAACTCAGCCTGGAATTAGTGTTCAACCCGATCCTAACTTAACGGCCTTTAATATTTCGGCTGTCAATGTGGAGGAAAATGATCAACGAACGCCAATTAAATATGAGGTTCCACCGGGCATCGTTCGAGAAATTGACCCCTCACAAACGTATCAGCGTCAGATGAACGAGCAATCCTTGGTGCTTGATATGTGTAATTTACAAGATGGAGATGCAAGAGCAGCATACAAAAATGTGGTTTTCGATGTGCGTACCTACAAAAAATTGAAGTTGTTTGCACACGCGGAGGAGGTTAATCCATTAATTCCATTTAACGATAAAGAAGTTACCTTGTTCGTTCGCTTAGGAACTGATTTCGTAGATAATTATTACGAATATGAACTCCCACTCTATAAAACACAGTGGGGAGCAACAACTCCAGAAGACATTTGGCCGGAAGAAAATAATATTGAAATTGTATTTGATGATTTATTAAACCTAAAAAAGGAACGAAATCAAAAAGTAGATGACGGCGTAACAGGGGTATCGACGATGTTCGAATATGCTAAAGACGATCCCGCCAATTCAGATCGGAGAATCAAAGTAAAAGGTTCCCCAAATTTACAAGCGATTAAAACCATCATGATTGGGGTTAGAAACCCACTTCAATCAGATCCAAGCAATAATTGGCCCGATGACGGACAACCTGAATGTGTCAATGTATGGGTAAACGAATTGCGTTTAACCGACTTCGTGAGTGAAGGTGGAGGAGCTGCAGTAGGTCAAGCCCAGCTGCAATTAGCCGACTTCGCTACCATTTCTGCCTCTGGTAACTATTCTGGAATAAACTGGGGGTCTGTTGAAAGTCGAGTACAAGATCGTCAACGAAACCAGAAAGTTGGAGTTGATATGAACTCTACCGTTCAACTTGGTCAATTCTTTGGCAAACAAGCTAAAGTTTCCTTACCATTCTTCTATGGGTACTCTTTAAATGTGATTAATCCAGAATACGACCCGTTCAATCCAGACATTAAATTAGCGGATTATGATTTAGCTACGCGCAAGGAGCGCGCAAAATTAGGTCAGGACTTCAATGAGCGTAAATCATTCAATTTTACAAACGTTCGCAAAGAAGCGAAAGCAGGGGCTAAGCCAGCGTTCTGGCGCATTTCCAATTGGTCCGCCAGTTATTCCTATGCAGAGAATTTGAAACGTGATTTCAACACCAATTATGACCGTACAAAAAACTATACCGGGGCCTTAAATTATAATTACACCTTTGCGGGTAAAGCCATCGAACCCTTTAAAAAATGGAAACCCGTTCAAAAATCAAAGTGGCTCGCCTTGGTCAAAGACATGAATTTCTACCTCATGCCGAAGAACATCACCTTTACCAATGATCTCTTACGGATGTATAATGAACGCCAGGTCCGAAATAACTTGGTGCCAAACTATCAATTTAATCCAGTGTTCTTAAAGAAATTTGATTGGAACAGAAATTACAATATTGGGTATGATTTAACCAAGAACTTAAAGGCTTCATTTGCAGCTACGAATAGAGCAATATTTGCCGAAGGAAACAGTCGCGTGGATCGTAAAAATGACCCCTTGGCTTATCAAGAATTCAAGGATTCAGTCCGTTCACAATTGTCCACCTTTGGTCAAACCATGGAATACAGTCACAACTATAATTTGAGTTATACCTTCCCCTTAGATAAGTTCCCATTAACTGACTGGTTGACCCTAAATGCCAAATATAACGGCAGCTATAATTGGCAACGTGCACCACTTGCTCAAACTAATTTTGGTAATATCATTCAAAATAATCGCAGTGTTAATTTAACGTCGCAAGCGAATTTTGTAACCCTTTACAATAAAATCCCACTGTTTAAACGCGTACTTTCTGATGGAAGAAATAACCGAGGGGCATTGAATGCTAAGAACAATCAAGGACAAAACAATAATCAAGGAAATAAGAAAGTAGAAGAACAGGCTCCTAAACCGCCAAAACCGGTGGAGGAAATGACCAAGAAGGAACGAAGAAAATGGGATAAAGTGCTCAGGAAATATGAACGTAAGAAAAAGAAAGAAGCGAATGCTAAGAAGAAGGTTAATCCTGCGGTAGGTTTTGCTGCACGCTTATTAATGACGGTTCGCAACGTTTCTGGTACCTATACCATCGATGATGGAACCATGTTGCCTGGGTCAAATCAAGAATCAAGAATTCTTGGAATGAACAGCAATAACCTCGGAATGAGTTCCTTTGCCTTCGGTAAGCAAGGTTATGACATTTGGGGGCGTGAGAATGGATATAATATTGCAGAATTGTCTGCAAATAATGGATGGTTGGTTCAAAATGAGAGCTTAAACAAACAATTTGCAACAACGCATTCTACCAAATTGAATTTGCGTGCAACCCTTGAGCCAGTGAAAGATCTTAGTATTGAAATGAAATTAAATCGAAACTATGGATTGAACAGCGGTGAATTCTTTAGGTGGAATGAAACCAATCAGCAATTCGAAGGACAAAGTCGCTTCCAATCAGCGACCTTGACCTATTCAACCATAACTTGGGGTACAGCGTTTGTTCGAGACAATAAAGACCGTTCTTCGGAAGTATTTAATCAGTTGTTAGCGAATCGTCAAACGGTTTCTCAATTAATTGGAGCGGATAATCCGAATTCTTCCTTATTACCTTCCGGATATTTTGATGGGTACTCAGGGAACCAACAAGAGGTGGTAATCGGTGCATTCTTAACGGCGTATGGCAATAAAGAGGTAAATGATAAGAACATTAACCCGGTGCGTAATATGCCACTACCGAATTGGAGTTTAACGTATAACGGCTTATCCAAGTTTGAATTTATGAAGAAGTATGTGAAATCATTTGTGATTCGTCACGCATACAACTCAACTGTTTCGGTGAACGGTATGCAATCCAACATGGGGGCAACCACTGATGCCAACGGAAATCCAACCGCCTTAGATTTAAATAACAACTTCATTTCCAGCTTACAGGTGCAGAATATTACGGTGAGTGAGCAGTTCTCTCCCTTAATAGGACTTGATGCTACCTGGACAATTTTCGGACAATCCTTAACCACGAAATTTGAATACAAGAAGGATCGTTTAGCTACCTTGTCACTTAATAATAACCAAGTAACTGAGGTGAAATCAGATGAGATTGTGGTGGGTATGCAAACAAAAATCGCGAAAGTGAAATTAATGGATCGCATCCCTGCCAATGATTTAAATGCGGGACTCAATTTCTCTTACCGGGATAATTCTACACTGATTCGTAAAGTTGTTGAAAATACCAATCAAGCGACGGCAGGTCAAAAGGTGATTTCTTTGAAATTGAATATTGATTATAATTTATCCCAAAACTTAACGGTTTCCTATTATTACGATCAAAATTTGAATACGCCAAAAGTAGCTACGAGCTATCCTACCGGTAATATGAGTACAGGTATAAAACTACGGTTTAACCTAGCGGGCGTTCAATAATGAAAACTCGTCCGGCTGTTTTATCTGATGTCCCTGCCATACACGGGTTAATTGTAGAATTAGCGGTGTATGAACGAGAACCTGATGCCGTAATCAATACCATGAGTTCGTTAGAGGCGGATTTATTCATCCATAAGCGTTGTTTTGCTGAAGTTTCAGAATTAGAAGGTGAAATTGTAGGGTTTGCCCTGTATTTCTTTGGATATTCCACGTGGAAAGGTCGAACCTTATATCTGGAGGATATCTATGTGAAAGAATCGCACCGAAACCATGGCATAGGTCAGGCCTTATTTAATACCGTGGTTGAAATTGCGAAACGTGAAGGGGTTCGACGCATGGATTGGCAAGTATTGGAATGGAATACGCCTGCAATCGCATTTTATGAAAAAAATAAAGCCCTACTCGATGGGGAGTGGATCAATGGCCGCTTGTATTTTTAAGCCCCTTACGATACTTGGCTTTTTTGTCTTTTCTGCGGCAACTGCACAAGAGTTCCCTGATTCGCTGCCGATGAATGAAATTCGGGTGCTAGCATCGCACAACAGCTATAAAATTCAGCCAACGGCTCGGACGATGAAGTTTATCAATCGATTCAAATCCGTGCTCGGCGAAGAAAACCAACCCTTTCAGTTAGCCTATTCTCACCCTTCAATACCTGAGCAGCTTTCTACCTATCACATTCGAGGCTTAGAGCTTGATGTATATAATGATCCAACGGGTGGTCGATATTTCAAACATCGCTTGAACTTTTTCATCCCAAAACAACGCATCAGAGAAGAAAAGTATAAGGCGCTTAAAGAACCTGGATTTAAAATAATCCATATTCCAGACATTGATTACCAAACGAATTATCTAAGCTTAGCTGACGCCCTAGAAGAATTAAACGCATGGAGTGTGTCAAATCCTACGCACGCACCGATTTTTGTGAATATTGAATTAAAAGGAAGTGCGCTTGGTGATGAGGCCGGAATTTTAAGGCTCTTTGGGTTTAAAAAAGCCATACCGTTTGATAGTTCCTCGTTGAATCAAATGGATAGTTTATTTCAAGCTACATTGAAAACGATGTATAGGACCAGCGATTTTTTGAAAAATGAACAGAATTTACAAGAACGCATTCAGCATCAGGGATGGCCGTCCTTGGGAGATGTGCGTGGTCGGATTTTCGTAATTATTCAAGGGAGTGGCGCATCAAGTTATCCAGAACACGGTGGGGCATTCAAATACGGTAGTTCTGAAAATCCGAATTGCATCTTTTTGTTGTGCGATGACCCCTTTGCGAATGAAATGCTCATACGACAGCAGCGTTCAACACACATCATACGTACGCGTACAGATGCTGGAACCATCGAAGCAAGAAACAATGACTATACCCGCTTAGATAAAGCACGTGAAACAGGGGCTCAAATTCTATCCACAGATTATTACAAACCCGACCCAACTATTGGATCGTTTGTTATTCCATTCCTTGGGTTTATTCCCAACTAAGAACGAATTCTTGGGAATAGCTTACGGTTATCTACTACGTCAGCAGACTTACGAAGCGCACCCATGAGCATGCCTTGAATGTTCCCTTTCAACATGGATGTTAATTGGTCTTTTTCTTCTTTGTACGTAGCGTTCGCAGGTGCTTTCTTTGTACTGTTTACTTTGATTACATAAACTCCAGCCTTACCTTTTAAAGGAATGGTAGTTTGACCGTTTTTAACATATCCAGAGAACAAGGCACCAACGATTTCTGGTTCATAACCTGTATTTCCTAGGGAAGGAGTGCTAAACGTTATTATGGCTTCTCCAACTACAGTATTTCCTTTTTTCGCAAGCGTTTTAAGGTTTTTCGTTTTAGCCATTTGATTCATTAAGCGTTTCGCCTTCTTTTCCTCGATTAAATCTTTCTTCATTCGATCTCTTGCATCTGCTAAGGTAGGCTCACCTTTTTCCCGAATACTTCCCAACATGGCAATAATGTACTTGTCTTTATCACGGATTGGTGCGGCTAATAAGTCACCAGCTTCAGCATCTGCATTGTATGCTAATTCTAAGATTCGATCCATGGCATTCGTTGTAACCAAGCCATATACTCGCGGATTGTTATCTTCCAATGCGATTGGACGAACAAAATATTTATTTTGTGAAGCAAGGGTGTCAAACGCAGCAATCTTTTTAGATAAATCATCAAGTTTAGCTAACTTTTGATCTAATTTATACAACAAACGGTTGGCTTCTGCTTCCATATTTCCTATGGTAAGTTCAGATGCTTTAAACGATTTAACTACTGTAGTTAAGATAGGGAACTTTTTAGTGTCTCGTTCCAATACTTCAATGATGTGGAATCCAAAATCAGTTTTTACTACCCCTATTTTACCGATTGGCGCATTAGCACAATAGGCTCCAAATTCTTTAACCATATCGCCTTCTAAAAAGTCAGCATACTCGCCACCTTTTTCTTTAGATCCTGGGTCTTCACTGTGCTTTTGTACCAATTCAGCAAAATTCGTTTTGTTGATTACTTTAAGAATACTATCCGCTGTTTGTTTCTTCTTTGCGATAACCTTGGCATCTTTTGACCCATTGGTAGAAATCAGAATGTGACGAGCTTTGATTTTCGCTGGCGAATAACCCATTAATTTTGATAAATGGAAGTTTTCACCAACGCGGTATGGACCAACCAATTGCCCGATAGGTGTAAGTTTAATGATCGTATCATAATCCATTGGGTAAGTCATGTATTGATTTGCTTTCGGATGTCCTTCAGGAACAGCAATTCCTCTTGCTCCTGGAAGATAAGCGCGCATTTCACTTTCATTCATAACCAAAACAGAATCATTTTTAGAGGTCATGAAATCCATTCGAAGTTTAGCAATGGTTTTATTAAACGCTAGCGTATCTGCTTTAGACGGTTTAATAGACACATCAAATACACGAACTTCTCTATTGTTTGAGCGATTCCAGTATTTTTTCTCGCCTTTGTGTTCTTCATAGTATGCTTCCAACTCGGAGTCACTTATTTTGATTTCAGCGTCATTAATTTCAGCGTAAGGACGAGCTACAAAAGAGATTGATTTTGTTTCCTTTTTTGCAAGGTACTCTTCGCGAGCCTCTACTTTCGTTACATATACCCCTTGGCTAATCAACGAGAAATACTTTTCGTTTTTTCTTCGGTCCATGAAGTATTTTTTAGTCCCTTCCCACTGTGCCTTTTCTTCTGGTTTTTTAGCCGTTTTTAATTTGGTTAAGGTTTTTTGTAATTCAACACGACCTGTTTTCATGGATTGCTCGGAGATTGCCCCCGTAGCTTTATCAACGAAGAATTGGTTCAAGTCTTGAAGTACTCCAAATCCTTCAGTAGCCATTAAATATGCGTTGAATTCACGCTCACTCACATCGATACCTAAGGCATCATATTCTACTTTAGTTAGGGTTGAATCTACCATGAAATTGAAGGCTTTATCATTCGCTGCCTCCATGTCTTCGTCGGTAAATTCTTTTTGTTCTTGTTGCTTTTGCGCACGATCTTGCGATTGTACACGCTCACTCAGTTTATTGTAAATGTCAATGTTTACCTTTTCTCCATCAACTAATCCGATTCCATAATCCCCTTCAGCACCGCGACCTGAATTCATGAAATCAAATAAGGATTGAAGAATGAAGATTACCAATGCTAATCCAACGATGGTGATTAATAACCAAGAATACTTATCTCTTAACTTCGTAATAATTGCCATTTAAATAAATTTTAAGGTGCGAATTTACAAAATACTGCGCACTATTAAAAACCCTTTTGATAAAAAGAGGGCTTATTTCCCTCCTCCTTTTGCGGGTTTGTTTTGAACCGGCAATTTTTCAGTACCTCCACCTTCAACTGGTTTGGTCTCTTTTGTAGGTGTAGGATTGGTGTTTGTTGCAGGTTTCACTTCCTTCGCAGGCGTATTGCTAGGCGCTGGCGTAGGGCTTACCGCAGGTTTTACCTCTTTCGCTGGAGTTGGGGTATTGTTGGGTGCTGGCGTAGGGGTTACCGCAGGTTTTACCTCTTTCGCTGGAGTTGGGGTATTGTTGGGTGCTGGCGCAGGCGTTACTGCAGGTTTTACCTCTTTCGCTGGCGTTGGGGTATTGCCAGGTGCAGGAGAATTAGTATTGTTTGGTGCCGTACCGCCACCTCCTTTGTTCGGAGTGTTAACAGGTTTCGGTTGGTTGTTTTGTGGACTATTCGTTGGTTTTTCAACACCACCATTGTTGTCATTTGTATTATTAGTTGGAGGAGCTACGTTGGCCGTGTAGTTAATGGTAAAGGAAGTTTGAGTAGACCCGCATGCTGTGGTTACCGAAAGATTGAAATTATTCGCCCCCGCTTGAAGCATCACCGGAAGGGTAGCGATACTGCCCCCTAATGAAATACCCGTTAAAGTGCTTCCATTTTGTGTCAAACTTAGTTCATTTGCATTACTCACATTTTGTAGATTGAAAGTTAATACATACGCCGCGAGGGAAACATTGGTCACGTTTGAGGCAGGACTCACTAAACTAATTGTTGGTGCTTTACATTTGGTTACTGTATATGTTTCAGTATCCGTCCCGCATGCGTTTGTAGCAGTTATTGTAATCGTATTTAATCCGTCAGATAAATTTACGTTTTGACTAATTGACCCGGTTGCCCATGAAAGGCCATTAACTACGTTACCATTCTTAGTTACTTGAACGCTTGTACTTCCATCATAGCCATTCACTGATGCGTTAATCATAACCGAGCTTGCGGTTGAACTTCCGCCGTTGGCTATGCTTCCATTAATGGTGATTTCAGGAAGTGTACAATTCGCAAAGGTAACTGTACTAGTTTCAGTATCTGTACCACAGTTGTTTCCAGCGGTAATAAAGAAGGTATTTGAGCCGGGGTTTAAGGTAACATTCGCTGTAATAACTCCGTTTTCAAACGTAAATGGCACATTTTGCCCATTGTAGGTAAAATATACCCCTTCGATATCATAAACATGTTCCAAGGTGGCCACATATTGGTAACTGCCATCACTCGCCTGAAGCGCGGAAGTTACGATGATGTTCGGTGCTTGACAATGATTGTAGTACACAGAGGCATTTTGAGAGGCGTTGCCGCATGCGTTGATCGCATGTAATGTAATGGCGTTGCCTTCATTTGCTAAATTCAAACTTGCGGTTAACACGCCATTGGAATAATTGAAACTTGGAATGTTCTGTCCGTTAAGTGATAGGGAAATCCCTTGACTGTTCGGCATGTTTGTAAGGTTGGCCACAAAGGCATAAATTCCTTGCGCTACCGTATCATTTAATTGAGAGATACCAACCGTTGGAGCTGTACAATTCTGATAGATCACGGTCAATTCTTTGCGGTCTGATCCACACGTATTTTGTGCGAACAATACCATGCTGTTTGAACCCGCTTGTAAGGTAAGGGATGCGGTAAGGGTATTCCCATTTAAAGAAACATTCTGTACCGGATTACCATTAAGTGTTAAGGTAAGTTGTTGCGCACTCACTCCATTTACTGTCGCATTGAATACATATGCCGCATTGGTCACAGTTGTATTCGTTCCCTGAAGGGTAAGGGTAGGAGCAGTACAAGGCACGTAGGTGACTTGCATGGATTTAGTATCTGTTCCACACCCGTTGGTTCCTGAGAGCATGATGTTGTTAACGCCAGGTTGCAAGGTGAAAGTCGAATTTACTGAACCATTCAAGAGGTTAAATGGCGTAACTTGTCCGTTAAGGGTTAAGGTAAGGCCTTGTGCATTAGTAACTTCTTGTACCGTGGCATTTAAAGTATACGTGGCAGTTGAAACGGTTTGACCACTCAGGTTAGAAAGGCTCACCACCGGTGAATTACAGGTGCTCAGTTGGATGGTTGTGGATGCCTGATCTACACCACAGCCATTACTTACAAATAAATTCAAGGTGTTAACCCCATTCGAAAGGGTAACAGGCGCAGTTAATAATCCATTGGTATATTGGAAGTTTGTGAAAGCCGTCCCATTCAAGGTCATACTCACTTGGTTTGCCTGATCTACATTGTTGATTTGTGCGAGCAGCGTGAACCCCGCTGAACTAACGGTTAATCCTGACGTTCCGGGTTGTGTTATTGAAATAGTTGGTGATTTACAGGGGGTAAATTCAATGGTTTTCGTTTTAACATCTGACCCACAGCTGTTTGAAACGGCAAGTGAAACGGAATTCGTTCCAGCAACTAGGGTTAAATTGGCGTTCAATTGCCCATTATTGAAGGTGAAAGGAACTCCAACACCGTTGAGTAATAAGGCAATTTGATTCGTGTTGGTAACATGCTGTATTACCGCACTAACCACTAAACTTTGAGTGGAGGTATTTGAAGGAATTGGATTTGAAATGGTGATTACCGGAGCAACGCAATTGTCGTAGGTGATATTTACATTAGCAATGTCTTTCCCGCAATCGTTCGTTGCTGTTAGGGTATAGGTGTTCAACCCGGGGGTCAATGAAGCAGTTAAGGACCCGACTCCATTAAGGAAGGTGAACGGAATCACACTGCCATTTTTTGTAATGACTATTTGTGAGGCGTTCGAACAATTAATTGCTGTAAACAAGACGTTCACTGCATTTTGGGTGGTAGTTAGTGTAGTTTGGATCGGATTCGTTAGTACGATCGATGGAGCTAAACATTGCTTGTAAGTGATATTGAACAACTCACTGTCATTCCCACAGGCATTTTTAACCGAAACACTGATCGTGTTAATTCCTAGATTTAAGGTCAGTGAAGCCGTTAACATGTTATTAATAAATTGAAACGGTTTAGCCATTCCATTTACTTTGAAGGTGATTTCTGACGCGTTATTAACTCCTGAAAGTGCGCATTGAACTTGATAAGCGGCTTCGTTTACGGTGATTCCACTAGCAGTAGGTTGAACCAAAGAAATGGTGGGGCTTAGGCAATTATTAAACACTACATTTTGTGTTTGTGTTTGTGTGCCGCATCCGTTGAGTACGGTTACATTGAATACGTTCGGACCTGCAGCCAAGGTGGCAATGGCTTGAATACTTCCGTTGATAAAGGTGAATGGAATTGCGGTTCCGTTTTGAGTTACTTTAATTTCTTGTGAGTTGGCAATGTTTGCGGTATTCGCCGAAAATAAAAAACCTTGATTTGTTGTTGTACCACCAGTTGAAGAAATAGACACGGTTGGTGTATTGCAGGATTGATATGTAATGTTGAGGGATTCAATATCTACCCCACAGCCATTCGAGCTGGTGATGCTTACAATGTTTAATCCTGGATTCAAGGTGAACGAATATTCTAAGATTCCTGAGGCTGCATTGAGGGTGTAATTCGTAACAATGCTGTTGTTTACCATCAGGTTGATCGCCGTTTGATGTTGTGTTTTTACCTTCAATGTATAAGCAGCTTTTGTTACAATTACATTCGCCGTGTTGGGAGTTTGTAAGGTAAGTACGGGCGCCTGACATTCTTGATAATTCATCGCAATCACTACGGATTCTGAACCACATGGATTTGTTCCGTTAATCGTGATGGTGTTGTTGCCTGGTTTTAGGGTTACAGGGATTTCAATTACGTTGTTAACCCACGTGAAGGTATTGGTTGCTTGTCCGTTAAGGAGTACGCTGAATTCTGTTTTCGCATTGAAACCGATGGTTTTAATTTGAATTTTTTGTGCCGCAGTACTAACTGTAATGCCACTGCTGGTTGGATTAATTAATTGCAGTTGTGGAGTAATACAGTTATTGTAAATCACTTCCGTTACGGCGTAGCTTGATCCACATGGATTGGATGCTTCTACCTTAATCAAATTTTTACCTGGTGTTAATGCCACAGTGGCTTGAAATGCATGGTTCGCTGCATTGAAGGCAAATGCCTGGGATTTTATCCCATTAATAAAAAAGGAGATGTTATTCAGCGTAGTGTGTTGAATCAATGCGCCTACATTGATCGTATTGGTTTGAACAGTAATACTGGAATCCTTAATTGGGCTGGTTAATGTAATCTGAGGGAATTGACAATCATTATATGTAATTTGAATGGTCTCAGTAGCTGATCCGCATTCGTTTTGTGCGTATACCGTAAAGGTATTTACTCCAGGTTTTAAGGCGGCGCTTACGGTGAGCTCTCGTGTTGTGGAATTAAACGTAAAGGGCACCAAATTGCCTTGTTGATCTTTTACCGTTAATTGATTCGACTGCCCGATTTGCGTGGTACCAAGGGTAAAGCTCGCCGTGCTCAAGGTGCTTGTGAATTGTTTGTCTCGAATAGATAGGGTTGGGGCAATGCAATTTGTTGTGAAATTATTAATGTTATTTACGGTATTCACCTGCTCATCAGGTTTTGGTTCTTTCTCCCGAGTTTTAAAGCGGAATTGCATGTACCCAGAGGTATAATGATACCAATCGTTTTTAATTCTGTTGCTTGAAACCACACCGTCCCAATCATCCATTCCGGTGAACGTAGTTTTATGCTCTATACCGATGGAAAAGCGCGGTCCGATAATGTATCCTAATCCGATACCCAAACTCGGCATCCATTTCGCATTCCACTTAAAACCGCTTAGTTGATCCAAGCGGGTTTCGTAGGAATTATCCATGTTTGTTGTAATTGCGCTGGCAATGTTTCCACCGGCAACCATGTCGGGGTAGTCGTATAAACTGCTGTCATTGTAGCTTAAATTTCCCCATGTTTGTCGCCATGTAACCCCAATACCTCCGAATATGTAGGGATCCCAATTGGTGCGTTCTGCAAAGCGATTGGCATGCAATACTAATTCAAACGCCAAGCGATGTTGGTCGTTATAAAAGTTATGAGCCGTCATGTTAAATGAATCCTTGTAAGCGCTTAGCGGACCACTGATATAAGCGTTTAGATTGCTCGTGTCGTAATCTTGTCCGTACCAATTTCCATGTAAATACCGCCCGCGTAAATCAAAACTTACACGTCTTCCAGTTTTATAATTGAATGATTTCCCTAAGGTTAATCCCCATCCGCCGTTGGTTTCGTTCTCTACATCTGTGCAACTCCAAGTCGCTCCCGCATTGATGCCGAAAAACCATTTAGAAGAATGGTCATAATCCAAGCGTTGACCCCAATGGTTCAAGGTTAACAATAAGAAAAAAATGGAGGTAAGGGTAAATTTTTGCATAATGTAGCTGTTTAATTTCTTCGAATCCCTTCGATAAGTATGCCAAAATTCGTAAAAAAATCGGTAGTTTGCACCTGGTTTAGGCAATGGCAATACATTAAGCCAACGAAAACCATTAATTTTAATAGTAAAATCGTATTGTGTCGCGTCTTGTTATTGTTTTGTTAATGGTGATAAACAGCGCATTAGCTTGTGCGCAGTTTTTGATATTTCCTCCAAATGATACCATATGCCTTGGCGAAGGATTACAACTGAGTGCGAGTACGTCCTGTCAAGGAACGGCCTTGTATACGTGGTATGTGAATGGAGATTCGATACTAAGCAATGGTTTTGGAACATTTTCTTTGATCCCAACGCAAGCTAGCAATCAACTCATGGTGATTTGTCGGTGCAATGTGAATGGATCTATACAGGTTGATACGGCGCAAACTTCGCTCACGGTAAGTAGTCCAAGTATAGACGCTGGACCCGACCAATATGTAGATTCTGGAACGGTGGTAACCCTACAGGCTTCGGGCTTGTTGGATTCCGTGCTGTGGTCGCCTTCTTTTGAAGTGAATTATCCTACTTTATTTAGTGTTCAGACCTCGCCAAGTGCTACTACTACCTATATGGTTCAAGGATTTTATGCGGGATGCGAGGTATTCGACTACGTCACGGTGTATTTAACAAATGTGTTTAAAATCCCAAATACCTTTTCGCCCAATGACGATGGGTCAAATGATACATGGATTATTCCGGGAATAGAAAACTATCCAAACAATCGGATGATCATCATGAATCGCTTTGGCGATGTGTTGTACGAGTCTTCTTCCTACAATACCATAAACGCGTGGTCAGGGGTTAGAAACGGGAATGTCATGCCGGATGGCGTATATTATTACCTCTTAGATTTAGGAAACGGAACCCTAAAGAAAGGTACAATTAGTATTATCCGATGAGGTTTCAACTGCTATTTGGATTCATATCCATCTTGATGTGTGCATTGGGGCAACAGGCTCCAAATAGAGTATGGTATGGCATGAACTGGGCGAGTATCAATCCATCGCATCATGGCTTAAGTGAATATGTGGAGGGATGTATGGGGATTAAACAGCAATGGGTAGGATTTGACGGAGCACCAAAAACGATTAACGCCACCTTGTCCTTTCCATTTAATGATCGCAAAAGTGATGGGGCAATGTTTGGAGCAGGAGCAAATATCTTAGTGGAACGAAATGGCGCGTTTACCTTTTCAACGGCTACCATAGAAGGTGCGGTTAACATTAAAACGAACAAGGAAAATCGATTGAGTCTTGGCTTAGGGGGAGGGTTTATGCAGGTGGGGTACGATCCAAGTTATGTGTCAACCAACCAGCAAGATGTGGTGATCAGTCGCTTTTCCACAGCCAATTATCCAACCTACAAATTAGGACTGAGTTACCGCACGAAAAATTCACTTTCTGGAATTTATGCAAACGATCTTGGTCCGGCGAAGTGGAAAGGAATTGGAACCCAAGCACAATTACGAACCGAGTGGGGTGTTTACTACCGTCAGTTGGTGGTGTTGAATCAAGATTGGTTTTTGTTGCCTTCGGTTAAAATCACCCCGCTGAGGTATGCACCATTTAACTATGAATTGGCCTTGCGAATGAATTATGCGTATCGGGTGCAACTGTGGACAGGAACCCAAAATTTAAATAGCGTGCAGGTTGGGCTTGGTTTTCGTGTGAAGGACTTTTTCTCAATAAACTATTTGTTCGATCGAACCAGAGCAGGAATGGAAGGGATAAACCTGAATTCTCATGCCATTGGAATTAAGTGCATCTTAGAAAAACACGGTGCAATCAACCGAAAGCAGCAGCTTTTACTCGATTGATTTGGTAAATAAGGAAAAACCTCTTACCTTTGCAGTCCTCGATTAACGAATTGAGTAAAATTGAAATAAAGCAATGAAAGATACATTGCGGGGTGGAGCAGTTGGGAGCTCGTCGGGCTCATAACCCGAAGGTCACAGGTTCGAGTCCTGTCCCCGCTACAAGGAAAACCCGAGTCATAGACTCGGGTTTTTTTATGCCGTAATCTGAATCAAGCCGGAGGTTTGAATGAAGGATTAAGGCATAAAAAAAGAGTTGTGAAACAACTCGGTTTTCCTTGTTAAGCATCCTCCTGAGGTCCATCCTGACCAAACGAAATGCTCGTCAGGATATTCCTGTAAGTTTACTTTCAAAAGCAAATGGAAATGCAAAAAGATAGCGCTTTTAGCGCTTGGCTTTTCCTTGTTAAACCCCACCCGAGGTCCATCCGAAATGCAATGTAGGATATTCCTGTCCCCGCTACAAGGCTTACCTGAGTCATTTGGCTCAGGTTTTTTATGCTCTAATGGGGATTCATCATCCCAAGAAATACGCCCAATCCAATCCTTTGATCTAAACCTTTCTGAATTTTCGCTAACGTGAATTTTATAACTCCAATCCAATTTTCAGATGTTTTTCAACTAAACAAAATATTGGATTATTCAAGTTGATTTTACGATAATTATTATTTTTATCCGATATATTGCATAATTCTAAATCAATAAAAAGTAATTTAATGAATCGATATTTACTAATCTACCTAGTGTTATTGGGAGTTACACTTATAAGTTGTAAATCTACATATATTGGAGGTTACGCGGCTACTCCTAAGATTAATATTGATTACAATTTAAAAGTAGACCTTAAAATTGACACATCAAAGGTTTTGCAAGCAACCTCCACAACTAGCATATATTTTAAATTAATTAAAATTGGCGATAATAACTTCTCTGACGCATTTGGGGGTAATGTAGGGGATAGGGAGAAAAGTGCTGCTACTTTTAAAGCATTAAATGGTTCAGGATTTGATATTATTGTTAATCCCAAATATATTGTAACTGTTAAAAGAGGCTTATTCGTTAATAAAATACAAGCGACAGTTGCCGGATATGGTGCCAAAATACAATTAAAGTAATTGTATGAAACAAATTTTAACTTCTATGTTGATATTATTGACGTGTAATTTATTTTCACAAGAAATAGAGCACGAAAAAATTCAACCAATAACTGTAAAGAAAGAAACTAATGTGACTAAGATTAGGGTCAATATGATTGGAACCCAAGTATGGATGACCAAAAATTTGGACATAGTAACCTTTAGAAATGGCGATCCTATTCCTGAAGCAAAAACGGATGAGCAATGGAAACTAGCAGGAGAAAACAAGCAACCGGCTTGGTGCTATGATAATGGGTCAAAGAATGGACAGAACAACGGTAAACTTTATAATTGGTATGCCGTAAGTGATATGCGAGGGTTGGCTCCAGTAGGTTATCATGTGCCTACTGAAAACGAGTGGAATTTGCTTTTATCATATTTGGATGGTAAAAGTCATGATGGAATCAAATCCAATCGCAAGCACGCAAGAATTAGATTAAAGAATAGTGGATTTTCAGTTTCTCTGGCTGGTATACGATCAACTGATGGGGTGTTTGAATTAAATAGTCTTCGCGGTTCCTGGTGGAGTATTTCGGTAAACAATTTTGTTCCTTTGGATGACCGAGCATGGGCCGCCCTTTTTGACTTTGAAGTTTGCTCTGTAACGAGAGATTTAAAACTTAAGGGATATGGTCTTTCTGTTCGTTGCCTTAAAGACTAACCATCCCCATTTTCAACCAGTATTTCTTCGAAAAATTGGACTTCAATTTGTTCCAATCCAGAGTGTATTAGGTTCGATAATTCGATACTCCTCTCTACAAGAGAAAAGCCAGTCAGTAATGACTGGCTTTTTGCATTTCCAGAAGCGTTGATAGCATGCTTTCAAAAGCGAAAGGAAATGCAAAAAGAGAGCGCTAAAAGCGCTTGGCTTTTCCTTGTTAAGCCCCCCCGAGGTCCATCCGAAACGAAGTGAAGGATATTCGTGTCCTCTGTACTAAAAAGAAAAGCGCAGTTACGAAAGTGACGGCGCTTTTTCTTTTTCACTCGCTCTCATTCTGATTCTCAATTTTTCCATAAATGCGCTTTTCTTTCAGAAACAGAATGAAAACGAGAGCGATGAAGATCGCTTCGTGGTCTAAGGTTTTCCTTGTTAAGCCGCCTTTTTACGTCCATCAGAAGTGAAATGAGCCATATTCTCATTTAATACAATTCATGATTATTCAAAACAGATAAAAAACAAACAAGAGTAAAAATTACCCGTATTTATCAAACGAGAGTATTTTTTTAGTATTTTTACCCTTGTTTTAATTACGGGCGTAAAATTTACACTTAAAGAAAATGAGCAAATTCAAAAGAGAAATACCATACAACGACTTACCGTTGCTACCTCCAAAGGCAGACATTGAAACAAAAAGCATTCTACGCAAAACTATTTCTGCAGGTAGAGCATTGGCTCATCTGAACGGAACCTTGATGAATTTGCCAAATCCAACCTTGTTTTTAGATACGATTTATTTGCAAGAAGCAAAAGCAAGTTCGGAAGTAGAAAACATCATTACAACAAACGATGAAATTTATAAATCATTAGTTGCCGACAAAAAAGTGGAAAATTCTTCCACAAAAGAAGTATTGAGTTATAAAGAAGCGCTATGGCTTGGGTTGGATGAAATAAAAAAGAAACCATTTATCACAACAAACCTTTGTATAAGTATTGTTCAGTGTATAAAACAGAATACGGCTGCTATACGCAACACGCCAGGAACAACCTTAAGCAACTCCAAAGGCGAAGTAATTTACACACCACCAATGGGTGAATCTATTATTCGTGAGAAACTGGCAAACTTAGAAAAGTTCATCAACGAACCTGCTGTCGATAAAGACGGAGTTCAAACTATTGACCCACTTATCAAAATGGCGTTAATGCACTATCAATTTGAAGCAATTCATCCATTTTCTGACGGTAATGGAAGAACAGGAAGAATTTTATTGTTGTTGTATCTCAAACTTTCGGGCCTGCTTGACACACCAGCAATTTATTTGAGTGAATACATCATAAAAAACAAAGTGGATTATTACAAGCGTTTGCGGGATGTAACCGAAAACAACGACTGGGAAAATTACATTTTGTATATGTTGGATATGATAGAAGAAACTTCAACCAAAGGTATTGAGCGATTGAATAAAACTGTAGACGCCATGACAAAGACGGCAGATGAAATCAAAGTAAAACTCCCCAAAATTTATTCGAAAGATTTGGTGGAGATTTTATTTCGCTTGCCTTATACCAAACGCCAACATTTGATCGATGAAAATTTCGGAAACCCTAAAACAGTTGGCAATTATTTGATGACCTTAGAAGAAAACGGATTTTTGAAATCAATAAAAGTTGGAAAAGAAAAATTGTATTTAAACCAACGTCTATTGAAAATTCTGGAAGACAACTAAATGGGTAAGCCCCCCTAGTTCCATCCTGACCAAACGAAGTGCGCGTCAGGATATTCCTGTCCCCGATACAAGAGAGAGAAAGTCGTCAGCAATGGCGACTTTTTTTGTTTTACATTTGTCCCAAACCTACATTTATATTGAAATCATTGAAAAATTAAAATTCAATTTTCAGGTTCGATAAGTTTGTTTTAGGAGCTGAGCTTCTTAATGATTAAGTGTCTTCAGAATAAGTTGTAATTTTGATTAAAGTTGACCTATGACGGTTAGCAACAAGTTAGCCGCAACGCTAAAAAATATATAATGAACAATTATTTTACTGAAAGACAATCGATTAAGCTGGCCAGAAATATAATTTTCTTGGCGGCCATCATAATTTCAACCAATAAGCTTAATGCACAGGCAGTTTGGGACAACACATCATTTGTTCATCGCAATGGACAAGAAATACATAATGGACAAAACAATGCGATCAATCTAGACGGTGTAAACATTGGCTCATGGTTGATGTGGGAAGGATTGATGTGGGGCGGTGGTTTAATTTCCGAAAAAGATATTACCAATAAAATGACATCAGTTATTGGTCCAGTTGCATTTGAAAATTTCAGAGACTCTGTTTACAAAAACTACATTACACGAGCAGATATTCAACGAATTTCAGACGAATGTTATAATGTTGTTCGCATACCCTTTAATCATAATTTATTAGAAGACGATGCAAATCCCTTTGTCTACAAGCCTGAGGGTTGGGCCATTCTTGACAGTGTTTTACAGTGGTGCGAAGAGAATAATGTTTATGTCGTTTTGGATATGCATGCTGCACCCGGAGGACAGGCTACACACTTTATTGCAGACCCAGATTCTATAGATTTATGGAGCTCACCCGTTAATAAAAACAGAACGATTCAACTTTGGAAGGCAATTGCAGACAGATATAATAATCGTGGAATCATTGCTGCTTACGATTTATTAAACGAACCAAATATTTGGTGGTGGCCTGATTTAGTTAATTTATATGATGATATAATTGACACCATTCGAACGGTTGACAACAACCACATGATAATGCTTGAAGGAAATAATTATGCTCAGGACTTCTCTATGTTTACCTCTTTACCTGATTCAAATATTTGTTTCCAATTTCATTATTACACCTTCTTTTTCAGTGCACCCAATATACCAGCATGGACAGCACTTTCTAACACTTTAAATGTTCCAATTTGGTGTGGCGAATGGGGTGAAGATACGTTGGGGGGAATGCAGAATAAACTAACTAACATTATAAGGAATCCTGCCAATAAAATTAGTGGGCAAGCATTCTGGACATGGAAAACTGTTACAGTAGGTTTTCAGAATCCGCATAGTCTTAACGTAAATAATCCGACAGATTGGAATAATACAATGTTATGGGTAACTTATAATTCTCCTATCGTAACTCCTATAGAAATGCAAAACGGCATTGATAGTTTTATTGTCAATATGAAATTGCAAAATTGCGTTGTAGACACGGGTGTTTTTAATATGTTAAACTTGTGTTCAGTTACAGCCATTCAGAACATCGAAGCACTAAAAAGTTTAAATGTTTATCCAAACCCATTTACTTCATCAATCAACATAGAGGGTAAAGTGGAAAACGAATATTATGCACTATTAAATTCAACGGGACAAATTATTTGGACAGGTAAACAAATCAACAACCAAGATTTTTCTTCACTACCAGACGGTTTGTATTTTTTGAGAATATATAATGGTAATTCGACACAGACGACAAAACTTATTAAGAATTAACACCATTGACCGAAAGAAAGGCAGCAGCTAAAACGGGTTTAGCAAGATGCGGGCGGAAAGTCCTAGAACTCGGCTTTGGTAATTCTAATCGGCTTTTGAAGCTTATCGGGCGGACACAGCTCCGAATGCCCGCACTTCCCTAAGCCCGGGAACGTTAATTTATTTATTATCAATAACCGGTATGGCTTCTAAATAGCCCAACTTTAGACATTCAATCTCCCCAAGCCCCTCCCAAATCAGGCGTTGTCTTGACATATCATAGATATCGTCAAGGTTCGATAAGTTCTTTTTTAGAGAAGAATTTCTTTAGATTAAGAGGACCAATTGTGGCGGGCAACAAGTTATTAGGCAACTAAAAACCACTCACGCTTGGCTGTGTTACCAATTTTTGGTATTTTCACTGTAATAATTATTGATTATGGGTAAAAACACATCGATATCATTAGGGGATCATTTTGAAAATTTCATCAATAGTGAGATTAAATCAGGTCGATATGGCTCTGTGAGTGAAGTAATACGAACTGCTCTACGTCTGCTCGAAAATGAAGAGAGAAAGCTCAATGAATTGCGTAATGCACTCATCGCTGGAGAACAAAGTGGATTCGTGGAAGATTTTGATCCAAAGGAACATTTAAAAGCTCTTCATCAAAAACATACCACGAATTAGCACCGAAGGTAAATGAAAAAGCTTGTTCTGCACATCAGTACCGAAGCGCTTTCCGATTTGGAACAAATATGGATCCACACACTGAAAAAATGGTCTAAAGAGCAAGCTGACAGGTATTACTCCTTGTTAATTGATGACATCGAGTTTTTACAATCTAATTATAACACGGGTAAGTCTGCTGAATACATTCGCCCTGGATATAGAGTATCATTTGTAAAATCTCATATCATTTTCTACAAAATAGTTGATGACCAAAAATTGGAAGTAATCAGGATATTGCACCAAAGCGTGAATATTGATAAATGGTTAAAATAGAATGTCTTTAAGCCACTTCTAGCAAAGGACCCATAAGAATGCTTGGATGTGAAGGCACATAATCTTCTTCTCCTTTTTGACTGACTGATGTCTTTAACATAAGGATATTATTACCTAACTTTATCCATATGAAGCGATTATCCGTCTTAGTTTGTTTTGTTTTTGTGCAATTTAGTGCTATTTGCCAAGTTACTGCATCTGATTGCGGTACTGCCGTAAACATCTGCCAAGACGCAAATTTTGCCGTTGATCCAAACGGTTTTGGTGGACTAGATGAACTAATTGTTGGAGGTATTAGTAACCCTGCTGTAAATCCGGCATCTAGCAATTCAGGTTGTTTGCTTGCCGGAGAATTAAACCCAACTTGGATGATTGTGAACGTAGCAGGCTCTGGTACTTTAGAATTTTCTTTTGGGGCAGATAACAGTTCAGGGTGCTTTGATTGGATCATGTGGCCTTATGACAGTAGCAGTTGCAATGATATTTTATTGGACCAGCTAGCACCTGTGCGCTGTAATTGGAACGGCTTATGTGAGGGCTTTACAGGCATAGGCACACCTTTGCCCGCCGGAGGTGATTCCTCAAATTTTGAACCTGAGTTAAATGTTCTTGCCGGAGAACAATATCTAATCTGTCTTTCTAATTTCAGTGCGCAAACAACTAATGTACCTTTAAATTTTTTTGGCACAGCGTTGATTTCTTGTGACGCCTACTTGCCAGTTAATATCAACGATACGACCATTTGCCCAGGAGAAGCTGCTGTTTTAACTGCTGTTGCCAATGGAGCATCTTCCTATCTATGGTCACCAGGTGGCCAAACTACAGCAACAATTATAGTCAATCCGTTAGTTTCTACGACCTATACCTGCACAGTTACCGGAATAAATAACCTCGGTAACCAAGCAACCGGATCTGCGAGCGCAACGGTAACTGTACTTGCGGTCAATGATACGCTTTGCGGTTGTTTCATTCAGGCCAGTAACAATGGTCCAGTTTGCGCTGGTGATTCTGTCCAACTCACGGCTACATCACTTTCTGGTGGATCCTACAATTGGTTTTTTTCAGGAAATTCGGTAACAACTGATCAACAGTTTTTCATAAATGATGTAATGCCAGGAAACTATTTGTTTACCTTACAAGGAACAGATAGCAGTGGGAATACATGTAATTCATCGACTGAAGTAACCGTTTATTCGCTTCCTACAGTAAGTTCAGGATCTGATACAGTTATTTGTGCAGGTTCAACGGTCACACTAACAGCCACCGGAGCAAGCACCTACATTTGGACCCCAAGTGGAATTGTCAATGGCGAGGCATTTACTCCAGGCAACACGGGAACTTATATTGTGACTGCCACTGATACGAACGGTTGTATTGATTCAGATAGTATTCAAATTACGGTTTTACCAATTCCAGTAGCCAGTTTTACAGCAGTTCCATCCTCTGGAGTTATAGGAACACCTATTTCATTTTTAAATCTAAGCCAAAACGGAATAAGTTACGTATGGGACTGGGGTAATGGAGACAGTTTACTGGTGCTTACTTTAGCGAATCAAACCACTACGTTTAATTCTCCGGGGGTGTATTTTGTGACCTTGACAGCAAGTAACAATATTTGTTGGGATACAGCTTCTGTTTGGGTAACAATAGCCGCACCCTTGGTTCAGATCATTGAACCAAACGTATTTACACCTAATGGAGATGGATCGAACGATGCATGGGGGATATCAACACAGCATATGCTAAACCTAAGGGTGCTCATCTTAAACCGATGGGGCAATCTAATTACAGAACTAGGCATAGATGAAACCTGGAATGGATTGGTTAATGGAAAGATGGCTGAAGAAGGTGTATACTTTTACCGCTACGAAGGTACAGATGTGTATGGGGTCTTTCACGATGGCCATGGGCATTTTACCTTAGTCAATGATTAATCTATGTCGAATCTCACTAACTTCCTTCAAAGCGGCTTACAAGAATCCTTCTTCAATTTGGTATTGTATGCTTTTTTTGGAGTAGCCGTTTTTTTATCGGTTTGGGTTCTATTGAAAAACAAATGGCGTTGGCGAAGAATTCAACCCAAAAGTGAGCAACGCAAGCATTTTTTCAGGCATGATATATTGTACTCTTTCGGTTCAATTCTATTGGCCGGTTTTCTAACTGCGATTATTACACTGCTAGATCAATTGGGGTATATGAAATTGTACTGGGATTTCAATACATACAGTACTGTTTGGGGAGCACTTCAACTGGTTGTCCTTATTCTTTTCACAGATGCCTATTTCTATTGGACGCACCGATGGATGCATAACCCAGAGATTTATCGTTGGGTGCATAAAACGCATCATAAAAGCACGGATCCATCACCATTGACCATATTCGCTTTTCATCCCTTGGAAAACGTGATTGAATTTCTACCTTTTCTTGTTCTTCCGATGCTCATTCCCATTTACTGGCCAGTGTTATTTCTTTGGCAAGTTCTTGATTTACTAAATAATGTTCTAGGTCATCTAGGCTATGAGATTTATCCAAAGAATTGGGTACGCCTTCCGTTTTTAAAGTACAAAACCGCCTCTACCCATCACAACATGCATCACGAACAATTCAATGGGAATTATGGCTTGTATTTCACCTTTTGGGATAAATGGATGAAGACGGAAATTAAGGACTACACGGATAGGTTTGATGCGGTATATAAGAGTAAATAATGTACGGTACAACAATGGGTTGATATGAATTCGGATTGATCAATGGGGCGTTTATATTACCCGAACTTTTTATTATTTAATTTGTTTTAAAAGAAATTGGTTTAAATGAGAATAAAGTTGCTATTAATCGTTTCATTGATCGGCTATGTTGCCTTTGCTCAGCAGCTCGAATTTCAGTATGCGAGTCAGCAACTCAATGTGTACAACAGTTTAACCACAGACATTCCAATCTTCACCCAAAATTTTGATGATCAAGTTTCCGGTGCAATTCCGATTGTTCCTTTTACCATAGGTGGGCAGGCGTACAATACGCTTTTTGTTAGCACCAATGGTTTTATAACCTTAGGTCAGGCAGCCAGTTCTACGAATTATAACCCCATTTCACAGCCTCAAGGAATGCCTGTAATTGCTCCGTTTGCAGGTAATTTGGAAAGTGCGAATAATACTGCTCGAATCAGCTACACCATTTTGAATGGTTTTGGGAATGTTCCATATGGCATCATCATTCAATGGAAGAATGTTAGACGCATTGGCATGCAAGGTGAGTCGTTTTCGTTTCAGGCTGAACTGAAATTTACTTCTTGGATTTTGCCGGCAATTGATTTTGTTTACGGCGATTTTAATTCGGTAAATAACACTCAAACTCCTATGGAAGTGGGAATACGTATTGGAACAGGGAATGCACCCACGGAATTTCAAAATATTCAAGTAAATAATGGAGGAACATGGGTGCCCCAGCAATTTGGGACAACTACCAATTCAACCTGCTTATTTCCATCGGCCAATGGTGCAGCAGGTGTGCCTCCGTCGGGGATGACACATCAATGGTATCTTCTTTACAACAACAATCAACCTACGGTGAACACTTCTCCCATTTGTAATCAGGATGGAAATGTGGTTATTTATTCCAATTATGACGGCGGAACACTTAACATCAACTGCGATCAAAACATCCCCAACCTAAAAATTGGAATTTGTACCTATGAACCAGTAATTGTAAATATCAACGGTCCGTTTGTAGGGAACATCACAGAAGTCTTATACGCAGGCTTTAATTCCAATCAAAACAACAACCACTGCGGGCTTGGTAACATCACAACAAGTATAACAGGCGTAAATCCGGGATTGGTTCAAATCCTCACTGCACCGCCATTAGAATACTCACCCACTCATCAAAATGGACAAGCCTTTACCAGCAGTTTAATGGTTGGAGTTAGCGGCCAATGCGATACCATTTATTATGCAGGCGGAGGAAACACACCCGATGAGGTGGTTGCTTATTTCTTAAATGCGTTCAATGGTAATTTGCGTTTTCATCACACACAATACAATTGTTGGCTAACTGAAATCTACGATTTATCCGATGGGGGAACCTGTTGCACCAATCCTTTCGTGACTATTCCAAATTGGCAGATTTCAATTTCAAACGATACTTCTGTTTGTTTCGTTGATAATGTAGCTCCTGCATTACTTACAAACACTGGCGGAATAGCTCCCTTCACGTACCAATGGTCATTCAATGGCAATATAGTTAGCAATAATCCTCAATTTACGTTTCAACCTCAAACGAGTGGAACCGCTTGCTTAATGGTTACCGATGCGAATGGTGATACCCTTTCTGAATGCCTAGATATTACCGTCGCTCCCATGGTCAATCCGCAACTTTCCTTGCTCGATACGGTGCTTTGTTGGCCGGAATCTTTTACACTAATTAATGAAACAAATCAGAATACATTTACCTCGCAATCTTGGTTTGTAAATAATGTTCTTTACTCAACTCAAGAAACCGTCGTTTTTACGCCCATTCAACCAGGGACTTATTCCATTGAACTTCAATTAACCAATTCACTTGGCTGCGTATATGATACACTCATTTCGAATGCCTTACTTGCTCTTCCAAGTCCACAAGCTGGATTTTCGACATCTCCTACCGTTGTTCAAGTGGACAATCCGCTGGTATCTTTTATCGATCAATCTTCGGGTGAGATAAGTTCGTGGAATTGGACCTTCAATGTCCCACCGTCAATAGAAACAAGTACCGTACAAAATCCTGAATTCTTATTTCCGAATACCATTGGAGGAGATTATGAGGTTCAACTGGTGGTCAGCAATGCGTACGGTTGTGCGGATTCAATAACAGGAATCATTACTGTTTTCGAAAATTATACCCTTTTCATACCCAATTCATTTTCTCCGGATGGGAATGAGTTTAACAACCTGTTTTCAGTTTATGGGTATGGTATTGAAACACGTAATTTTCAATTAAACATTTACAACCGTTGGGGTGAATTGATCTTTGTGTCGAAGGATCCAACAAGGGGTTGGGATGGAAGTATCGGTACCAACGGTGAAATGGCTCCAATTGGCACCTACACGTATTGCTTAAATTACCAACTTAAAAACCAGGATCAACCCAAGGTGATTTCTGGTCATGTAAATCTGATTCGATGAGTTACATGTCCATTATTAAAAGAAACTTCCTTCATTTAATTCTAATTTTCACACTACAATCACCTGTTGTTTTTGGTCAATTGCAAAACAATAATTGGGTTTTCGGCTATGGAGCCCGCGTAAATTTTTCCGGTCCAATCCCAGTAGGTTCGAGCAATGCAGCCATCAACTCAAATGAATCAACGGCAAGTGTGTCGGATCCTGCCACAGGGCAGTTGCTTTTCTATACCGATGGCAGAAAGGTCTGGAATGCAAACAATCAGGTTATGCCAAATGGAGCCAATCTGTTGGGTGGATTTTTTAACTCATGTACCCAGGGAGCGTTGATCGTACCTTTTCCTGAGGATAACCAACGATATTATTTATTCACACTCGAAGAGCTGGAGGCGCTTTCCTTAAGTCCTGTTGTTGACAATGGTTTGAGATATAGTGTGGTGGACATGACATTGAATGGAGGTCTTGGAGATGTACAAGTTGCCACAATAAATACACCACTAGCAACTGATTTGACCGAAAAATTGATTGTTATTAGAAGTACTGAAATACAAGGTTTTTGGGTGATTGCTCACAAAAGGAATGCGAATGAATTTTTAGCTTGGAAAATTGATGCATGTGGTGTTACTGCACAACCTGTTGTAAGTACAGTGGGTTCAAATTTTGCGAGTGCTCCCTTCGGGGCGACTGAAGCTTGGTCAGGAGC
>CANHSL010000016.1 GCA_947463385.1 Flavobacteriales bacterium | reverse complement strand
GAGGGTCATTGAGGAATTCAGAAAGGTAACGACGAACATCGGAGGTTTTTGGGCTATCGGGCGTACCAAGTTGGATCAGGAGCACACAAGTCTTTTTCATGGGATAGAAACAATTCGCAGTTTGGAAAGTTCAAAGGTAGGGAAAACCGATGATTCTAGCAGAACTTCTTACTTTTGTAACATGATTAATCCATCGCGCATTTTTGAACCCCAAAGCGAAGCTGAATTTCGTTCTTTGGCGCTTGAGATTGCACAATTTCAAGTAACGAATTGCACGATTTACCGCGACTTTGCGCGCTTAATGAACGTGGAAGAGCTTAATCGGTTCGAGGATATTCCTTTTCTGCCGATCCGTTTTTTTAAAGAATTCGAGGTGGTTTCCACTCCAGTACCGTCTTATCCCTTAGTGTTTATGAGCAGCGGGACAGGGGAGCAGGGCAGGAGTAAACACATAGTAGCCGATCCAAGCCTGTATACCCAAAGTTATACCCTTGGGTTTGAGCAATATTTTGGATCTCCGAAAGAGTGGGTGATTTTGGCCTTGTTGCCTAATTATTTGGAGCAGGGAAATTCAGGATTGGTGAATATGGTGGAGGGGCTTATTTCACAAAGTGAACATCCCTTGTCGGGGTTTGTCTTGAACGAAATGGAACAAATTCATGCACGCTACCTGGCCGCTTTGGCTTCAGGAAGGAAATGCATGTTGTTTGGTGTTTCCTATGCCTTATTAGATTTAGCCGAGCAAGGCAATGATTTTTCACAAGCGGTGGTGGTAGAAACCGGAGGCATGAAGGGCCGACGAAAAGAACTCACGAAACCCGAATTGCACGAAGCCTTGAAGCAGGGATTAAATACGTCCGAAATTCATTCCGAATACGGCATGACCGAACTCTTGTCTCAAGGGTATTGCGGACCAGATTTAATATTCCGTACGCCGTCATGGTTGCGGGTGGTATTGCGCGATGTGAGCGACCCCAAGGCGCTGGTTCCTGAGGGGCAGCGCGGTGCAATTAACATCATTGATTTAGCCAACCTCAACAGCTGCAGTTTCATTGCAACCGACGATTTAGGTAAACTCGTACCGGGAGGATTCCTGCTCGAAGGCCGCGTAAATCAAGCGGATATCCGTGGCTGTAACCAGATGGTGAGGTAGGGTTACAATTTATAAAACCATTACCGATTTTTTCTTCCCCCTTTGAAGGGGGAATGAGGTCTGATGACTCTGACGAGTATCAGACTCCGTCAGAGGGGGATGACTCTAACGAGTATCAGTACCACCCGTGTAAATTCAAAGTTACCACCCGTGTAAATTCAAAGTTAATACATGTGTAATTTCAAAGTAAGTACCCGTGTAAATTCAAAGTAAGTACCCGTGTAAATTCAAAGTTAACCACCGTGTAATTTCAAAGTTACTACCCGTGCAATTTCAAAGTAAGTACCCGTGTAATTTCAAAGTTACTACCCGTGTAAATTCAAAATTATTTGTATATTTGTTTAATATTTATAAGGGTTATGGACAGAATTAGAACTATTAAAAAATCAATGGATATTTATCTTAAAAAGTATCCCGTGATTGTACTTACCGGACCTCGTCAGTCAGGTAAAACAACCTTCCTTAAAAATCAGTTTTCTGACTATACCTATGTGAATTTAGAGAATTTAGATCTCAGGAGATATGCATTAAATGATCCTAACGCGTTTTTAACTGAATTTCAAGGAAAGGTGATTTTGGATGAAGTGCAGCGTGTGCCTGAATTATTCTCCTATATTCAAACGAAGGTTGATGAGGATCGCATCATGGGGCAATACATTCTTTCGGGTTCACAGAACTTCCATCTAATGCGAAGCATAACTCAGAGCCTTGCTGGTCGTGTAGCCTTGTTTAAACTGTTGCCTTTTGATCAAGAAGAAATGCACAGTGCCGGATGGTTGGATGCTGATTATTCAGTTAATTTACAGCGCGGATTTTATCCGGCATTATACGACCGTGATATTCCCTCGAAGGTATTTTATTCGAACTACTTGCAAACCTATGTAGAAAGAGATCTATCAGAATTGATTCATGTAAAAGACCTCAAGCAATTCCGAAATTTTATTGTTTTGTGTGCTGCAAGGGCCGGGCAATTGCTTAATTTGAATTCGTTGGCTAATGAATGCGGAATTTCTCAACCCACGGCAAAATCTTGGATTTCTGTCTTGGAAACAAGCTACATCGTTTATCAGCTACAACCCCTGCATTCCAATTTTAATAAGCGAATTACGAAAAGTTCTAAGCTCTATTTTTACGATACAGGATTGCTTTGTTTTTTGCTTAAAATCAACGATGCGGCAAGTGTGAAAACAAGCAGCTATAAGGGCTCGCTTTTTGAGAATTTTGTAATCAATGAATACTTAAAACAAAATTATCACAATAACTTGATGTATGATTTTTGGTTTTGGAGGGATGCGGTTGGTCATGAAGTGGATTTAATTTGGCAACACTCTGATAAACTGAATGTAGTGGGAATAAAAGCCAGTGAAACCATTATGCCCAACATGTTCAATGGTTTGGCATACTTTGATAAATTGGCCTCAGTTCGTATAGCCAGCAAAACACTAGTACATACGGGAACCTTTAATCAACAACGAACCGCTGCTCGGGTGCAAAGCTGGAATAACTATAACCAACGGTTTGTATTGGGTGAGTAGTATCAAAGGCAGCAATCGATCCCACATTTCAAAAAAATACTACCTTCGTCATATGACTGCACAAGAAATTACAATTTTGGTTAGCATCGGCCTCGCTGCCGGGGTCCTCAGTGGATTCGTTGGAGTAGGTGGTGGAATTGTTATTGTTCCCGCTTTGGTTTATGCGCTCGGATTTACCCAGCACCAAGCACAAGGTACCAGCTTATTCGTGTTGGCTATGCCGGTTGTGATTCTTGCGGTAATGAATTATGCCAAAACCGGTAATGTTCATTGGAAATTTGGCTTGGTTATCGCTGCAACTTTTGTTATCGGAGGCTTCATCGGGTCCAAACTCTCGCTAAAACTCCCCGATGCATGGGTGAAAATTATTTTTGGCCTCATCATGGCCTATGTTTCATTTCGCCTGTTGCTTACAGGGTATCAAAGCTTAACCAGTCATGATTCCTGAAGAAATCTCCAAGGCTGTCGCTCAAATTGAAAGCCGCATTCAAGGGTATCGAACCTACTTGCACCGATATCCCGAACTTTCTTTTCAAGAACACAATACGATGTTGTTTGTTTCCGAAACGCTTTCTAAACTTGGGATTCGTCACGACAAAGGCGTTGGAAAGACGGGGGTGGTAGCTTACATTGACGCCCCAAATACGGATCGATGGATTGGCTTGCGTTCCGATTTAGATGCCTTGCCCATACAAGAAGAAAATGAGGTGGAATATAAATCGCTGGTTCCTGGGGTTATGCATGCTTGTGGACACGACGTGCACACCTCCATTCTCTTGGGGGTGGCCGAATTATTGAATTTACACAAAGATTCCTTGCCTTGTTCAGTGAAGTTAATTTTTCAACCGGGTGAAGAGATGGCTCCTGGAGGTGCAAATTACATGATTGATGCAGGCGTACTTGAATATCCAAAGCCAGAATATTTGGTTGCCTTACACGTGTATCCGGAAATGACGGTCGGTAAACTTGGGGTTCGATCAGGACTATATATGGCTTCGAGCGATGAAATACATTTGAAATTCATTGGGGTAGGTGGACATGGTGCCTTGCCTGCGAATTGCGTTAATCCGCTTTCTATGGCCGCTGAAGTAGTTTTAAACGCACAGAAAATTATTGATGAATTTCATCCGGAAGGAGTTCCAACGGTACTGAGTTTTGGTCGGATTGAAGGACTTGGTTCAACCAATGTAATTCCTTCGGAATGTTTGCTTAAAGGTACCTTGCGCACTATGGATGAAGCATGGCGATCCGAGTTTTTTGAATGTTTTGATGATTATGTGAAGGAGGTCGCTTCTCGATATGGGGGAAGCGTGGAGTTTCAGCGTGCCCCGGGATATCCATTTTTGAAGAATGACCCCCCTGTGACCAATCGGGTAGAACAATCCTTAAAAAATCAGTTCGGCACTGATGCGATAGAAACCTTGCCCTTGCGAATGACAGCCGAAGATTTTGCCTTCTATAGCCATAAGGTTCCCGTTTGCTTTTTTCGACTAGGGGTAGGCGATCCAGCAAAAGAAATCAATTACGGAGTACACCATCCTAAATTTGATATTCATCCCGATGCCTTGCGTGTTGGTGTGGAGGCGATGCTTTCTGTAGTGTTCAACGGTTAAGTTGGGGTTAAGTTTTTTCTCTTTCCCATTTCTTTAGATTTTTCTGCTTACCTTGGGGGAACAATTTGTTACTATGGCCTCATTAGCTCCCATTTCTGGTACCCTTGGCAAACAACGAGCCGCGCATCTCTTGCGCCGAGCAACCATGGGACCAAGGTTGCAAGACATTAACGCATTTTCCTCCTTAACGGCGCAAGCCGCATTCAATGCCTTGGTGCAAAATGATCCGATACCTGCGTTTCCAAAAGATCCCAATACAGGAACAGATTGGATTTATCCCAATGTGCCTGACCCAACCCAAATCAACGACATTTGGTCTGATTTAACCAAGTGCTGGTGGTTAAGCAATGTTAAGAATTCAGGTCCGAACCTCACGGAACGAATGCTGTGGTTTTACCATACGCACATTCCAGTAATTATGACCCGTATTTCATGGAATCCGCAATTGGCAATTGATTATTTGCGAGTTCTAAGACATTATTCCTTAGGGAATTATAAGGATTTGGTTAAAGCCATGTGTATTGATAATGCCATGCTGATTCATTTGGATGGAAACCTCAATATAAAAAGTGTTCCTCAAGAGAATTTCGGTCGTGAATTTTTAGAACTCTTTACAGTGGGTAAAGGTCCTGAGGTTGCATTGGGAGATTATACGAATTTCACGGAGCAAGATGTGAAATCCCTCACTAAAGTACTTACAGGGTGGGGTATCGATACGACTTTTCAAACAGTAGATCCGGTCACAGGGATTCCAAGCGGTAAGGTTAAGGCCGATAATAACGGGAATGCAACGCAGCACGATGTAACAGTGAAACAGTTTTCTCAGGCCTTCAGCAGTCAAACCATTCAAACTCCGAACGTAGTCAATTGGTCGTGTTCAACAGCGTCTGTGTACACCGAGTTGGGTGCCGCGGTAGACATGGTATTTTCTTCTGTGAATACGGCAAAGCATATCGTACGAAGACTTTATCGTCAATTCGTGTATTTTGAAATTACACCAACCATTGAAACGGATATTATTGAGCCGCTGGCAAACACCTTAATGGCGAACAATTACGACCTGATGAGTGTGTTGGAGGTGCTGTTACAAAGTGAACATTTTTATGATTTAGATTCACCGCCTACCAGTGATAATAGCATAGGGGCAATCATTAAATCCCCCTTGGATTTAACGCTTGGGGCCATACGCTTTTTTGAGTTGAATGGACCAAATCCTACCACAAATCTAAACCAGCATTATAATCTGTACGGACAACTATTACAGCAAATGAGTTTGCAGGGCTTGGAATTATTTGAACCTTTAGATGTGGCAGGGTATGACCCGTATTTTCAAGTGCCATCATTTCACCGGTACTGGATTTCGGCTAATTATTTAGCGAATCGATATAAGTTTGCCGAGTTACTGATTAATGGGTTTTCAAGCGGTGGAACATCCTTGCTAAAGTTAGAGGTGCTTCCTTTTGTAGAGGCCAATGCCATGCAAGCATCCGACCCAGCCGTTTTGGTTCAAGACCTTGTGGAATGGCTTATTCCAATTGCAATTGATCAGGCCCGCTTTGATTATTTTAAGGACGAAATTTTATTGAATAATGGAGCGATTGATTGGACGACTGAATGGGCTAATTATCAATCGACATCAAATAATACACTTGTTAAGGCTCAATTGGAGTTATTAGTTAAGTCCTTGATGCAATCACCAGAATATCAACTATTTTAACCCGACGCAGATGAAAAGAAGAGATTTTATGAAGCTGTCTTCCCTGGTAAGTTCGGGAATGTTGATGAAATTTAATGGAGTGCCCTTGTATGCGTTCGAAGGTGATAGTTTACTTCATAAAATCGCCAAGAATAGTTTGAATGACAAGGTCTTAGTGTTGATAGAAATGCACGGAGGGAATGATGGATTAAATACCGTGATTCCGATAAATCAATATGGACAATACTATAATCACCGGGCAAACATTGCGATACCAGAGAATGGCCTTCGAAAGTTTATTACCTTAGATTCAACACTTCCAGATAATCGACAAGTTGGTTTGCATCCCGACATGACTGCCGCCAAGGCGATGTACGACCAAGGGAATTTTGCAGTGATCCAAAACGTTTCCTATGAAAATATGAACGGTTCGCATTTCCGAAGCCGCGATGTGTGGATGATGGGAGGAGGGTACAACGATTATTTTAATTCCGGTTGGATGGGACGCTATTTAGATTACACCTATCCAGGGTATCCAGATAATTATCCAAGCCCTCAAATTCCCGATCCATTAGCCATTGAAATGGGAACGGCGGTTTCGCTGGCGTTTCATCGAGAGCAAGGAATTCCAGCAGGATTGAGCATTCAAGATCCCGTAGCCTTTTATAACTTGATTAACAGCGTTGGAATTGACCCACCGCTGAACATTCCTGATACACATGCGGGTGACGAGATCGAGTACATCATGCAAATCGAAAAACAAGCCAATAGCTATGCAGAACGCTTAAAAGACGTGTATGAAGCAGGAGCTAATTCGAATGTAGTGTACCCAGATTTATATCCATACATTGCGCCGGCTTCTTCAAAACACAACCCCTTGGCGCCTCAATTACAAGTGATTTCCAGGTTGTTAAGTGGGGGTATCGGAACTAAAATATTTATTTGCCGCATCGGAGGATTTGATTCTCATGCAAATCAGGTGGTTAACAATAACCCCACCATGGGATCCCACGCTGCCTTGCTATACCATATTTCATCGGCGATGAAAGCATTCTATGATGATTTGCAAAACATGGGACTCGCCGACCGTGTGCTTTCTATGACCTTCTCGGAATTTGGTCGACGCGTTGCGTCTAACGCAAGTTATGGAACGGACCACGGGAATGCAGCACCTATGTTGGTTTTTGGAACCTGCATCAATCCAGGAGTGTATGGTGTGAATCCGGATATAGCCAATTTGCAATATGGAAACATACCGATGGAATTTGATTACCGGCAGGTATTTACTTCGGTAGTGAAAGATTGGTTTAATGCGCCAGATCAGGCCCTTCAAGAAGTTCATTTTGAGCAATTTGTAGATTCACGGATAGATTATGTGCGTTGTAAAGAATTGAGTACAACCGAGCTTTTTCAGCAGAACTTATCCTTGAATTGTTATCCGAATCCTACGAACCAAGAGTTATTCATTGATTATACCTTGAAACAAGAGGTGGACTTGAAGATTGAGTTGTTTGATTTAATGGGACGATCCTTGGGAGCGATCGAAGATGCGCCAAATACCCCAGGGTCTCACAGTGTAATGTTTAATTTTGGTCAGGTGATTAGCGGAACCTATTTGGTGCGAATGTATGCCAATGATGCGGTCTTGACCCGTAAAGTAATTTTATCTAAGTCATGAGGAAGCGTTGGTTTGTAGGTGTAATAATGGTGCTGATTTCGTTACAGGTAAATGCACAGAGTAGAAAGCATCAGTATCGAAAAGATCGGTATTTCTTCGGCGTCACCATGGGGTCTGGTTTTACACAACCTATTGTAAGGGAACGGTTCAGTCTGATGGAAACCACACCGCAGTCGGCAAATGAGAATTTCGACAAGAAATACGGTAACTTATTCCAGCACGCTGGAGGTATTTATGGATTGCATTTTTCGTTTGCCTTTACCAAATTGTTCTCTGTGGTAAGTCAACCGTGTTTTCAGACCCAGCGGTACAACTACATGAACAACTACCATTGGTCGGATACCATCACAGGCGGAGAAGTCTATAAGGAGTTTTTACACCGTCAAAAAATTAGCAACATTCGAATTCCGATCCTTGCGCGAATGGATTTTTCCGCACGCAGATGGTCTCCGTTCATTCAAGCAGGATTGTCTGCTGATATTGCATATTTTGCAAGCAAACAGATTTATACAGATAATCAGGTTGATCGTTCCGTTGATCGTAAAACAGCCGTTTCATCTAATGTGGCGGAAATGACGGAGCATTTGAATCGCTTCAATGTGTATGCGGTGGGTGGTGCTGGCATATCGTATTACCGTGAGCAATTTGCGCTTTCGTTGTCAGGTAATTTTCGTTATGGCTTGCGAACAACAATTGATCCCTTGGAACGGTATGCTGATTATACCGGTATGGCCGCTGAGTACCTAGATGTACAAGATAAATTCAATTTGTTAACCATGGACATCATGCTAACGCTCATGGTCCCAATCCATAAAAAATGGTAGTATGAAACGTATTGCATTGCTTTGTTGCTTCGGCTTATTTTTTCTACTATTTTCCTGTGAGAAAAAAGATACCTCTTCCTTACCTTTTGTAAAAATCTACGACGACCAAAATGGTAACCGATCTTTTACACCTTTATCGATTATCAAGTCGACCCAAGATCAGGGTTACATCGTATTGAGCGCATTTGATGGGTGGAAGATCCAGCTCATGAAGATTGATAAAGACGGCGTGTTTAAATGGAATTTAGAACTGCCAGATGCCTATGTGAATGCCGTCCCGTCCTTATTGAATATCAATGAGCAACTGTATGTGGTGTGTATGGATCCCATTGAATTAAATACACGTATCTTGCGTATCGATGAAACAAATCATTCCGTGGTCCAGGTGTCAACCTTGGAAGAAGTGAGTTATCCTGTTCATGCCAATTATAATGGAAATCACCTATACCTCATGAGTTGCCCCTTATCTTCCCAAATGATGGGCATACATGAAGTAAGTACCGCCTTGGATACCGTTATTCGGGTTGGAGCATTGACGATTGGTATGAACGTAGATGAGCAGGTGCTTAAACATGTAATGCATACGGGGAAACAATGGCCATTTTTCATCAAGTCTACGCCAGAAAAAGATCGTTTTGTGGTGAATGGGTTTTATAATTACTCCTTTTCTACCGTGTTTTTAGATAATAACCTCCAGTTTACAGGGGTCTACAACGGCGCAGCCTTGGATGGAGGGATAAATCAACTGGAACCACTCGGATCCGGTGAATATGGTTTGTCCCGTATTTCAGGTGAGTATGTATTTTTTAATCCTAAGCTTAGTTTGGATCCAACCGCAGTTGCGATGGCTACTTCGCTTGAGGCACAAGGAGATTCTGAATTAAACCATGAGACACCTGTTTTAATTAAAGAATTAACAATTAAGGGACTTAAATACCGCGCATTTCTTGCGTCAACGCGCAGTAATCAATTGTCCTTGAAGCTCTATGACGAAACGGGTAAAAAAGTAGCAGGCACATACATAAGCAAGAACATTCCAATTAAAGCCTGTGATTTGATTCAAACACCATACGGAGAATTACTGATTTTGACACAAGTGAGGGTTATGGGAAGTTATAACCGCATTGGAACCATAAAACTTTCGAAAGCAAACTTAGAATCCTTGGTTACCCCAGAATAAGAAGTTTATATGAGAATCTTTAGTTTATTCGTGTGTGTAATTGTCTTCGTTTCATGCAATAAGGAACGTCGATTCAATCGGAATTTACAAGGTACTTGGGAAGTAGATATGGTTAAGTTGCAAGATGCGGACGGGTTTTCCTTTTTTGATTACAATCCAGCAGGTGCCCTTAAGATCACAGATGAATCCGTTCAAGGAGAACTAACAGCAGCGTTTCAAACGTTTCAAGGTTCCGTGGCAGATACCTTGGCGCTTCAGGGAACGTACTTATTAAAACTCAATGAATCTGAATTGAATTGGGTACAAGCACCCGATACGATTAAAAACCGCATTTTCGTAATTACCAATAAGAATTTAGAAATTGAATATTATGACGTGCAAGCACAACAGCGCTTACGCTACGTATTCAAGAAAATCAACTAATTACAAGAATCCCAGTTCTAATTTTGCTTCCTCAGACATCATGTCCTTGTCCCAAGGCGGATCAAACACAATATGTACCCGGCAATCTGTGATGGCCTCCATCGCTTTCACTTTATCTTCAACCTCTTTTGGTAAGGATTCAGCAACCGGACAATTGGGTGAGGTTAAGGTCATGTCAATATCTACCTCATTCGTTTCGGATATTCGGATTTCGTAGATCAATCCCAATTCAAATACATCCACCGGAATTTCGGGGTCATAGATGGTTTTTAATACGCTTACGATTTCGTTTTCTAGTTCAATCATGATGTTAGTTGCTTCAATCCGTCACTTTTTAATCGGTTGATCATGCCTACAAGCCCATTGGCTCGCGTAGGGGATAGGTGTTCTTGCAATCCAATTTTTCCGATAAAGTATAACTCACTTTTAACAATGTCTTCAGGTGTTTGGTTCGATAATACGCGAATTAATAAACTAATAATCCCCTTTGTGATAATGGCATCCGAATCTGCAGTAAACACTAAGTGCTTATCAAGCATTTCTGAAGCTACCCAAACCCTTGACTGACATCCATGAATTAAGCGATCCTCGGTTTTTTTAACATCTGCAATTAATGGAAGCTCCTTGCCCAAGTCGATGATATACTCGTATTTTTCCATCCAATCATCAAACATTGCAAATTCTTCAATGATTTCGTCTTGAATTTGGTTGATGGATTTACTCATGATAATAAGTGAATTGAACGTTCTAGCGCAACAACGAACTGATCTATTTCTTCGGTGGTATTATAGAAAGCCAAGGATGCTCTAACCGTACCTGGAATATTGAATTGTTTCATGAGTGGTTGCGTGCAATGATGACCTGTACGCACAGCAATTCCTTGTTTATCGAGTAGCGTACCTAAATCAAAGGGATGTAACTCACCAATGAGAAAAGACAAGGTACTACACGTTTCAGGAGCTTCCCCAATGAATCGTATGGTTGGAATTTCTCTCATTCGCGCCCTTAAATAAGTTCCAAGGGTATGTTCATGTTGAAAGGCACCCTGTAAATCAAGGGAGGATAAATAATTAAAGGCAGCTCCGAGTGCAATAGCACCACTTATATTGGGTGTTCCAGCTTCAAACTTTAAGGGCAATCCATTGTAGGTAGTTTTCTCAAAACTCACCTGTTCAATCATGTCACCGCCGCCTTGATAGGGAGGAAGGCTATCTAATAGATCCTTTTTGCCATAAAGAATTCCAATTCCGGTAGGCCCAAACACTTTATGTCCTGAGAAAGCTAAGAAATCACAATCTAAGTGTTGTACGTCGATGGGTAGGTGTTGAATACTCTGTGCGGCATCCAAAAGTACCTTGGCGCCGACTTGATGCGCTTTTTGTATCAGTTGCTCCACGGGGTTGATGGTCCCGAGAGTATTAGAAATGTGGATGATGCTCAATAATTTCGTTCGTTCACTTAATAAGGTGTCGAATGCTTCTAAATCTAAGGTGCCTTCTGGCGTAACGGGAATTACTTTTAATATCGTGCCTTTTCGTTCACAGAGCATTTGCCAAGGAACGATATTCGAGTGGTGTTCCATGCCCGAGATAAGAATTTCATCTCCCGGCTTGAGCGTTTCGCCAACACTGAAAGCCACGGTGTTAATGGAATCAGTCGTTCCTTTGGTGAAAATCACTTCTTGGCTGTGCGCCGCATTGATGTAACGTGCCACGGTGTTTCTTGCCTGTTCATACGCATTGGTTGCTTGATCACTTAAGTAATGCACGCCCCGATGAACGTTTGAATTTTCATGCGTATAATAGTTCGATATGCGTTCAATTACTTGCCTTGGTTTTTGTGAGGTCGCCCCGTTGTCAAAGTAAATCAGGGGTTTCCCATTAACAGATTCCTTCAAAATTGGAAAGTCTGCTCTGATTTCATTTACATTGAATCCGCTCATAGTACAAAGGTACAATAATCCCTTATTTTGAACGAATCTAAAATAGCTAAAATTACTTGGGTTGCAGTTCAATAAACGGAATCAGCATTTCCTCCATGGATATACCCCCATGTTGGAATGTGTTGCCATAATGATTCACAAAATGATTGTAATTATTAGGGTAAACAAAGAAATCTGACTCCCTGGCGAAAACATATTCATTGGAGAGTTTGATTTGAGGCAAGAAAGCCTCGGTAGGTTTATTAACGACAAATACTTCTTTCGAATCATAACTCAAACCACGTCCAACTTTATACCGAAGGTTGGTGTTCGTTGAGCGTTCCCCAACAATTTTGATGGGCTTATTCACTTTAACTGTCCCGTGGTCTGTGGTGATGATTAAATGCGCTCCGATTTCTCTGAATTTTAGTATCAACTCCTGAAGCGGTGAATGTTCAAACCAAGATTTTGTAAGTGAACGATAAGCAGCCTCATCACTGGCTAATTCACGGATCATTTCCATTTCTGTTCGTGCATGTGAGAGCATGTCTACAAAGTTGTACACTACAAAATTCACGTCGTTATCCTTGATTTGGTTAAACTGCTCATTAAGTTTCTTGCCAGCTTCCAGGTTGGTGATTTTGTGATAACTCCACTTGCATTGTTTGCTTAATCGCTTTAATTGTTGCTCAAGTAATTCTTTTTCAAATTGATTTTTACTTCCCTCGTCCTCTTCATAGCGCCAATATTGAGGGAATTTCTTTTCGATTTCGGAAGGAAGTAATCCGGCAAAGAACGCGTTTCGCGCGTAATGTGTAGCTGTGGGCAAAATGGAGTAAATCACATACTCCTCCTCTTTTTGATACGATTTAGAAATCAGGGGTTCCAAAATTTTCCATTGGTCATAGCGTAAGTTATCGATTACCAATACCGCCAATTTTTCCTTGCCAATTTTTGGTAATACCCGCGTTCGAATCATGTTATGCAACATGTATGGCATGTCCTCGGTGCCGTTCAACCAATCGAGGTAATTGTCTTCTATAAAATCGCAAAACAGCTGATTCGCTTCTTTTTTCTGCATGTCGAAGATTTCCTTCATGGCTTTGTCTTCCGCTTGCTCTAATTCCAATTCCCAATACACCAATTTACGATACATTTCTGTCCATTCATTGGCGTCCATTCGGTTGTTTAGCTGCATGCCAAGTTGACGAAATTCTTGTTGGTAGTTGACGTTGGTTTTTTGTGCTACGAGCTGGGTTTGCTGTAAGATTTTCTTTAGACTGAGTAATATTTGATTGGGATTAACAGGTTTGATGAGGTAATCTGCGATTTTACTCCCAATGGCCTCTTCCATAATGAACTCTTCTTCACTTTTGGTAATCATTACCACAGGGACCAAGGGATTGATTTCTTTGATTTTGGATAAGGCTTCTAATCCACTGATTCCAGGCATATTTTCATCTAAAAAAATGACATCGTACGCGTTTTCCTCCGCTTTATCAATGGCATCCGTACCGTTAGTAACGCGGTCTACTGAATATCCTTTAGATTCCAAGAATAAGATGTGAGGTTTTAATAGTTCGATTTCGTCGTCAGCCCAAAGTATTTTACCCATTGCGTATATTTAAGTAAGTTTGCAGTATTAATTGTAAAAATAAGCAATTGCCAACTTTTTCTCATCCTTCCAATAAAAAGAAAATCATTAACGATCCCGTTTATGGATTTATAGCGGTTCCGGATGAATTAATTTTTGATGTATTGAATCATCCTTACATGCAGCGACTTCGTCGTATTATGCAATTGGGGCTTTCACACTTGGTTTATCCGGGTGCGCAACATACACGTTATACCCATGTGTTGGGTGCTATGCACTTAATGGGCTTGGCGGTTTCGGTACTTCGTCGGAAAGGGAATGAAATTACCGAAGACGAAGAGCGTGCTGTTAAATTGGCCATTCTCTTGCACGACATCGGACACGGTCCGTTCAGTCATGCCTTGGAATACGATATCGTAAATGGAGTTACCCATGAAGATTTGAGTGGATTGTTTATAGACCGCTTGTCGAAGGAATTCGGTGATGATTTAGGAAGGGCCAATTTGATTTTTAAAAACGAATACACTAAACCCTATTTGCATCAATTGGTTTCAAGTCAACTCGATATGGATCGACTGGATTATTTGAATCGAGATAGTTTTTACAGCGGGGTGAGTGAAGGAATAATCGGTTCGGATCGCTTAATTGAAATGCTAGCTGTCCATGAAGGTAATTTAGTGTTAGAGGAAAAAGCGATTTATTCGGTTGAAAAGTTTATTGTTGCTCGACGTTTAATGTATTGGCAAGTGTATTTGCACAAAACAGTAGTGGCGGCCGAACATATGTTGATTCATGCCCTGCGAAGAGCGAAGCACTTGGCTAAACACGGAGTGCCGCTTTTTGCATCGCCAGCCTTGACCTTATTCCTTCAAAGGGATGTAACCTTGAATGATTTCAAATCAGACCCTCAATATTTAGACGCCTTTGCGCAATTGGATGATTACGACATTTGGGGGGCGATCAAAGTATGGCAGCATCATGAGGATCGAATTTTGTCGCTCTTGTGCAGTGGGTTAGTCAATCGAAACCTATTTAAAATTGAGATTTCAAAACAGCCATTTCCGATTGACCGTATTTCCCTTGAAAAAGAACTGGTTCGCAATCATTTTAATGTTGATTCGGAAGGCTTAGAGGATTTGGTGTACCATGATTTATTGATGAATAAAGCCTATACCAACGATAAGCAAAACATCAATTTGTTAATGAAAAATGGGGAGGTAATTGATTTGGCAAAGGCATCAGACAACCTGAATATCTCGGCCTTAGCGCATCCGGTAGAGAAATATTTTCTGTGCTATCCGCAGCATCATTGACGTCCAAGTTTACCTGCTTTCCAATCCTGAACTAATTTAGCCCATGCATACGGGTTGAATAAATTGTTCGCCGGTAATTGACCGTTGGTGTATAGTTTGGTTAATCGTTGATTTTGAGCATAGCCATAAGCCAACGAAGCGTCATTGCTCATTTTTGCGGCAACAAATGCCAAAGATTCACCGGATAGTTCACGTTGCGCTTTGCGCATGGCGTCATCATAGGGTTTCATTTCAACAAAATATCGAGCGAATTCATCGCGTGAAGGCCATGGGTGAACTACGACTTCAGGCATATTAAGGGTATCGGCTTGCATCATGTGAACGATGCTGTAGCGGTTTTCGCTTAGCGTATCAGGAATGATATAGGTCGAGCTTGAGTACCCGTAAAAGTTGAATACAAGGGTGTCTCCAGGAAATGAAACCATGGTGAAAAAACCATAATAATCAGAAATTACCCCTTTTCGAATTGATCGATTCCATACGGTGGTGTAGGGCAGGGGTTCTAGGTTGTCTTCGGCAATGATTACACCTGAAATCTGAAGCATCCGCGACGTATCAACAACCGAGCGTTGTGCCTTGTACGAATGGCATAAGAGCGTTAAAAATAAAAAAGGTAGCCATCTCATAGAATACAAGATTAGTGAAAAAACGGGAGGAAATAGGTGATTTTAATTTAATTAACATTTCATCGATATTTCACTAAAAAAATCCCCCGAAATTTCTTATTTTTGCGAGAATTTATTGCTTTAGATTCACACATGTCATTGAATAATCTCACCCAAATTACTGAAGGCTTCACCTATGATGATGTCTTGTTAGTTCCTGCATTTTCTCAGGTTTTACCGCGAGAGGTAGTGCTGCAAAGCCGTTTTTCAAGAAATATTATTGTGAACGCTCCGGTAGTATCATCTGCTATGGATACTGTAACAGAGCATCGGTTGGCAATTGCCATCGCTCAACAAGGAGGAATCGGAGTAGTGCATAAAAACATGACCATAGCTGAGCAAGCAATCGAGGTGAGGAAAGTTAAACGCTCAGAAAGTGGGATGATCATTGATCCCATAACCTTATCGGAATCAGCAACCGTTGGTGATGCCTTGGCATTAATGAAAGAAAATAGCATCGGAGGCATTCCAGTAGTAGATGAAATTAGGTGTTTGAAAGGAATCGTGACAAACCGTGATTTGCGTTTCGAGCGTGAGTTATCAAAACCAATCGTAGAGGTTATGACTTCAACGAATTTAATTACCACCAAAGACGGGACGGATTTAGCCACAGCTGAAACAATCCTTCAGCAAAATAGAATTGAGAAGTTGCCAGTCGTTGATTTGGAAGGTAGATTAATCGGGTTAATTACGTATCGTGACATTATAAAGGTGAAAGAACATCCCCTTTCATGTAAAGATAATTTAGGTCGACTTAGAGTAGCGGCTGCCGTAGGGATTGCAGATGAAACGATGGACCGTGTTAAGGCACTTGTTGAAGCAGGTGTTGATGCGATCGTAATTGATACGGCGCATGCCCACACCGTTGGTGTAGTAAAACAATTAAAAGATATTAAATCCCTTTATCCAACCTTAGAGGTTGTGGTGGGGAATATTGCCACAGCAGACGCTGCGCGTTTTCTGGTTGAGGCTGGTGCGGATGCAGTGAAAGTTGGGATTGGTCCCGGATCCATTTGTACCACCCGTGTTATTGCTGGAGTTGGGGTCCCTCAATTAACCGCAATTAATGAGGTGGCTAAGGCTATTGAAGGTACGGGCGTGCCTGTTATCGCTGATGGTGGAATTCGCTATACCGGAGATATTGTAAAAGCAATCGCTGCCGGTGCGGATAGCGTGATGCTTGGTGGAATGTTTGCCGGAGTAGAAGAATCTCCCGGTGAAACCATTATCTATGAAGGACGAAAATTTAAAACCTACCGAGGAATGGGTTCATTAGAAGCCATGCAGAAAGGTTCCAAAGATCGGTACTTTCAAGCCGGCGAAGAGGACATGAAAAAATTGGTTCCAGAAGGGATATCCGGTCGGGTGCCATTTAAAGGACAGTTGCTTGAAGTGATGTATCAAATTACCGGAGGACTTCGTGCAGGAATGGGGTATTGTGGTGCAAAAACAATTGCTGAGTTAAAAGGTGCCCGTTTTGTTCGAATTACCTCAGCTGGTGTGCGTGAATCTCATCCACATGATGTTACAATTACGCGTGAGGCACCGAATTATAGTTTAAAATAAACAGTTAAAGACGTATGAAAAGAGTAGTATTTGGAATATTAGCGCTTATTTTTTCCGTAGCATACGGTCAAAAAGATCCAGTTATCCTGAAGGTGAATGGAGAAAAAATCACCAAAAGTGAGTTCTTACAGATTTACTTGAAAAATAATCCAAATCCAAAATACGATCAGGCATCTATGGATGAGTATATGGATTTATTCAAGAAATTTAAATTGAAAGTGATTGAAGCTGAGGCTTTAGGGTATGACACCATTCCAAAGCTTAAGCGTGAGTTTGAAGGATATAAGCGACAATTAGCTATTCCTTATTTAATTGATTCTGCACAAAATGACAGCCTTGTTCGCGAGGCTTATTTTCGTACAGTGAACGAGGTGCGTTGTTCTCATATCCTAGTTAAAATTGATCCGTCTGCAACGCCTGCAGATACGCTTGCTGCATACAATCGAATTCTTGCGCTTAAAGCACGTATCGATAAAGGGGAAGATTTTGCCTCGGTTGCAAAAATGAAGAATGGTTCAGATGATCCATCTGCTGCTACGAATGGTGGCGATTTAGGCTACTTTACTGCATTTCAAATGGTATATCCCTTTGAGGATATGGCCTACAAAACAGCGGTTGGAACAGTATCTGCTCCATTCAGAACACGTTTCGGGTATCACATCCTTAAAACTACCGGTCTTCGTCCATCACGGGGTTCTATAAAAACCGCTCACTTAATGATTAGTGTGGCCAAAGATGCAGATCAAGCCACAAAGGATAATGCAAAAAAGAAAGTGGATGAAATCTACCAAAAGTTGAAAGATGGCGCTAAATGGGAAGAAATGGTAGCGATGTATTCGGATGATCCAGGAACAAGTAAAAAAGGAGGAGAGCTTCCAATGTTTGGTTCCGGAACAACCCAACGTATGGTTCCTGAATTTGAAGAGGCTGCATTTGCCCTTAAAGCCGACGGTGAGTTCAGTGCACCGCTAAAAACAAACTATGGGTATCACATCATTAAGCGCCTTGAGCGCAAAGATGTGGCTGCTTTTGAAACCATGAAAAAGGAATTGCAGACCAAGGTGAATAAAGATGAGCGCTCAAAGAAAACGCAAGATTCCTTTGTTCGAAAAATGAAGGCGAAGTATAAATACATAGCCGGACCAAAAGAAAATTTAGCGTGGTTTGAATCAAATTTAGATTCTACATACTTTATGGGTAAATGGAATGCTAAGGAATTGAAATCGAATAAAACCTTGTTTACTTTAGATGGAGTTTCGTTTGGACAACAACAATTTGCACGCTATTTAGAAAAGAATTACCGCGCACTTAAAAAGGATGAATCCAAAATGACCGTTGCTTCTCAATATAGAAATTGGGAAAAAGCTGCAGTATTGGAGTATGAGGAACTCTTGCTACCTGCGAAGTACCCGGATTACAGGGCCCTTATTAACGAGTATCATGATGGAATTTTATTGTATGAAGTCATGTCTGACAAAGTATGGAACAAGGCGGTAAAGGATACAGCCGGTTTGCGTGCTTATTTCCTTGGTAACCGCGACAAGTATATGTGGCCAGCACGTTTGGAGGCAACGGTTTATGAGTGTTTAACCCTTGGTGTTGCCAACGAAGTAGCTTCGATGATTGTAAACGATACCGTAACTTCTAAGCATGTTATTGAGAAAATCAACAAGGACACCGAATTGAATTTGAAAGTAAAAATGAACAAGTTTGATCCAGAAACAACAGCGTTTCTTAAAGGAAAATCCCTAAGCATGGGCGTAAATAAAACCTATGAGTTTGAGGGGAAATTGTATGTGGTGAAGGTAACGAATATGCTTCCAGTTATGAAGAAAGAATTTAGTGAAGCTAAAGGTTCAGCAACATCAGATTATCAAAACTTCTTAGAGAAAAATTGGCTGGAAAGCTTAACATCTAAATACAAAGTTAAAGTCAATAAAAAAGTGCTTTACAACCTCGGGAAATAATGAGATTATATTTCCTTTTATTGTTCCTCTGTAGTATTGGATTGCTTGATGCGCAACCCATCGTGTTAGATAAAATTGCTGCACAAATTGGAGACAACATCATTTTGCTTTCGGATTTAAAGATTCAAGAAATGCAGGCAAAAGAGGCAAAGGTTGAAATTGATAGCGCCTTTGATTGCCGTATGCTCGAAGAATTAATGATTGAGCAGGTCTTAGTGAATCAAGCGAAACTCGACAGCATCATAATTGCCGATGAACAAGTGGATGCCGACATGGAGAATCGCTTGCGCTTAATCCAGCAACAAATGGGAGGGCGACAAAAACTCGAGGAGTTTTATGGGATGACCTACAGTGAAATAAAGGATAAGTTTCGGGAATCCATCCGTTCGAAAATGCTCGCAGACGAAATGCGTAATACGATTACCTTGGGCTTGAGTGTAACTCCGAAAGAAGTGACTTCCTTTTTTAATGCCCTACCGGTAGACAGTATTCCTTACATAAATATGCAACTTGGATTTCAACAAATTGTCATTTACCCAGAAATCACCAAAGAGGATAAGAAAACGGCTTATGCAAAACTTGCCGGACTTAGAAATGAAATCGTAGTTTCAGGTAAATCGTTTGAGTCCATGGCTCGCTTGTATTCTATGGATCCTGGAAGTGCGCCCATGGGCGGTAAAATTGCTGCAACAAAAGGCATGATGGTCCCACAATTTGAGTCAACTGTCTTCAAATTGAAACCCAATGAGATTTCTGAAATTATAGAAACCGAGTTCGGATACCACATCATAAAATTACTTTCTCGTGCCGGTGAAGATTTCGTATGTCTACACATTTTAATTCGTCCGGAATTTAGCATTCAAGCTGTGAACCGTGCCTCCCAACGTATGGATTCGTGTTATCGAATGCTTAAAATGAATGAATTAACATGGGAGCAAGCGGTAGCTCGCTTTTCAAATGATGCCTCTACCAAACAAAATAAAGGAATTATTACGAATCCGAAGAATGCCTCACAAATGTGGGATATGAGTGATTTGAATGAAATCGATCAGCAAATCTATCTGCTCACAGATGCAATGGAAGAGGGGGATGTAACCCAACCGAATTTGTACATGGATTTCATGACACGCGAACAAGGAATTCGTATTGTTCGATTAATGAAACGTGTTCCGGCACACAAAGCGAACTTAAATGACGATTATGCCTTAATTAAACAAGCGGCAGAAAGTGATAAGCGTACTCGAATTTTAAATAAATGGGTTGATTCCAAACTCGGTAATGCATACATTCGTATCGATTCAGAATATCTTGCCTGTCCGTTTCAACATCAATGGATAAATAACTAATACTATGAATGATTCAGAGAAATTGATCGCCTTAAGTGCGAGTTATAAAAAGCTTAAAGAGGAAATCCATAAGGTTATTGTTGGACAAGAAGAGGTAGTAGATCAGGTGTTGATTTCTATGTTTTCCGGAGGGCATTGCTTGCTCATTGGAGTTCCAGGATTGGCAAAAACCTTATTAGTTAATACCATTTCTAGTGCATTGGGGATAGGCTTTAATCGCATCCAGTTTACACCCGATTTGATGCCCTCTGACATCGTAGGTTCTGAAATTTTAGATGAATCTCGGAACTTTAAGTTTATTCAAGGTCCGCTATTTACGAACATGGTACTTGCCGATGAGATCAATCGAACTCCCCCTAAAACCCAATCGGCCTTGCTTGAGGCTATGCAGGAACGTAAAGTAACAGCTGCAGGAACCAGCTATGTATTGCCTAAGCCATTTTTTGTATTAGCTACACAAAATCCAATTGAACAAGAAGGAACCTATCCCTTGCCGGAAGCACAATTAGACCGATTTATGTTCAATGTGTGGGTTGATTATCCAGTGTATGAAGATGAGCTTACCATTGTTAAAGCGACTACGTCAGATTTAAAGATAGAAGTAAATTCGGTGATTTCTGGAGAAGAAATCTTAGATTATCAGGCCTTAATTCGACGTATTCCTGTCGCTGATAATGTCTTGGAGTATGCGGTTCAATTAGTGGCTAAAACAAGAGCCAATTCTCCATATGTTCATGAATTGACCAAGAAATACATTACCTGGGGAGCAGGTCCACGTGCATCGCAATACCTGATCCTTGGTGCCAAATGTCACGCGGCTTTACACGGTAAATTTTCACCTGATATTGAGGATGTTAAAGCTGTTGCGGCACCAATTCTACGTCACCGTTTGGTTCGGAATTATAAGGCCGAAGCGGATGGCTTTACAATGGATAAAATTATCGCTTCCTTACTGTAATTCACTTTTCAACAACTCACACCATTTTGTTGAAAAGAAAGGGCTCAACTTTTAGGTGACCCGATTCGAATCCCCTACATTCGCTTAAAAGCAATTGGAACATGTTCGAGGACGATGATGATGCACAATTTGATGGTCAACTGGAAGGGGATATAGCGCTGTTCGAATCTTTTTTATCTGGCAGCACCCTTGGTTTTATCGACAGTGATCGCATGGAAGCAATTATTGATCATTATTTTGCTGAAGGGGACTTTAAAAAAGCCAAAAGAGCGGCAGAAATGGCCGACATCAATTTTAGTTATAATCCAGTATTTAAATTAAGAATTGCTCAAGCACTTAGCGGATTGAAATCGTATAGTGAGTCGCTATCATTACTCGCTACCTTAGAACAAACTGGCTTACCACAATTTGAGGTTTGGGTAACTTACGGTACAATCTTCAGCCAAATGGAGGATTATACCTCAGCTGTACATTATTTATCAATGGCGCTTCCCCTAGCGGATAAGGAGGATCAAATTGAAATTTATCTCGATATTTCATTTGCCTACCAAAAAATGAAAGATATGGATGGGAGCATTGAGGTCCTCACCAAAGGACTTTCAGTAAACCCAACCTCAGAATCCTTGTTGTATGAACTCGGTTTCACTTATGATCGCGTTGGTAGATATCAGGATTCAATAGACACCTATTTGAAGTATATTGAAGAGAATCCCTATGCGAATATGGCGTGGTATAATCTTGGGAATGCTTATTCTAAAATTGAGAATTTTGAAAAAGCCATCTGGGCATACGACTATTCTATTCTAATTTTTGATGAATTCGCACCGTCGCATTTTAATATGGGGAATGCGTATTTGTCCTTAGGTAAATATTACCAAGCCATTGAGCGTTTTAAAACAGTACTAAGCTTAGAAGGTGATGATCCCATGGCCTTGTGCTATTTGGGAGAGGCACATGAGCAGTTAAAAGAATACGATATTGCGTTAAATTACTACCGCCTGAGTTTGGAATTTGACCCAAATATCTATGAAGCATGGTTGGGAATTGGGATTATTACTGATATACAAGGTAAAACGAAAGAAGCGATTGGAATTATTCATAAAGCCTTGGATTGTGACCCTATAAATGCTTCAATTAATTTGGTACTAGCAAATGCATACCATAAAATCGATGATCTTGATCAAGCACGTTTTTACTTTTCTCAGTCTTTAGAATTGGATTGGGAAGATGAAGAAATCTTGCGCGATTATGTTTTTTTTCTTTTGAGTCAGCATCCCATAGAGGCGCTTGAACTTCTTGAGGATTTTCAGATGGAGCTTGAAAACAATCCAGAATATGTGCTTTTGTTTACGCATACCTTAGTTCATTTGAATCGAATGCCTGAAGCACTTATGATTTTTTCCTCTTTGGTCGCAGTCGATAAAACTCAAGCTGCATTGATTCTGGAATGGAATCCGGCTCTTCAATATCACAAAGATTTTGTAACTTTGCTGCATGAGTAATTTTACACTTCCGTTTATACCGGAACGTCCACAAAAACCTCGTAACGAGGGAGTTACTATGATGATGGACAAAGGGATGGGGCTCCGAGAAACAGAACATTTTATTGAGGCATCCGCTCACCTTACCGATTTAGTGAAATTCGGGTTCGGAACATCCTATGTGACAAATAACCTTGAAGATAAAATCAAATTGTACAAAGAGGCTGGCATTCGTCCGTACCTTGGAGGAACCTTGTTCGAAGCGTTCTATGCCCGTGGGTGTGTTGATGATTACCAACGCCTGCTCGATCGCTTAGGGTTGGATTTAGTTGAAATTTCAGATGGTTCGATTATTATCCCGCACAAAGAAAAGTGTAAGCTGATTAAATCGATGGCTAAATCACGGACCGTATTGTCTGAAGTTGGATCTAAGGATTCAGGGATTATTGTTTCCCCGTTCAAATGGGTCAGTTGGATGAAAGCTGAATTGGATGCAGGTTCTTGGAAGGTGATTGCTGAAGGACGAGAAGCTGGAAATGTGGGCGTATTCCGTCCGAATGGAACAGCACATACCTTACTTATTAATCACATCATTGCGCGCATTGATCCTTCACAAATTCTTTGGGAAGCCCCACAAAAAAATCAACAGGTGTGGTTTATTAAATTATTTGGTGCAAATGTGAATCTTGGAAATATTGCGCCAAACGATATGATTCCACTGGAATGCCTTCGCTTAGGATTGAGAGGCGATACGTTTTTCGATTTTTTACCACAAGATTATGCCGATCGCTTGAAGCAAGTGAACGACGAGAACGAAGTGGTCGATGAGACCGAAGAATAACCCACCGTGTTTGTACTCAACTCAGAATACAAGCTACATGATGCCCCTGTGTATGGCTTAGCAATTTCTGAAAATATCGCATTTACCGCCGCTGCAGATAAAACGGTGAAATCGATAGACCTTTCATCCGGTATAATTCAATCCTTTACGGTACGGAGTGAGGTTTCTCCCATTTCCTTATGGGCCATTTCACCGGAATTGTTGGCCATTGGATATTTAAATGGAGAATTTTACTTAATTAATCCCCGAACTCGGAGTACCATCTTTGAATATCACTTTTCAGGCGATGGAGTTTTTTCCTTGTACTCATTCAATGATACGGAATTGTACATCGGACTTGGTTCCGGCCGTTTAGCCATTTTGGATTTTGTGCGCTTGGATTGGATCTACCTAGAACAAGTTAGTACCGATAAAATTCGTACCATGGTTTACGATGCCCATTCCCATTGCTGCTATATTGGTGCTAAAGATGGTGACCTGCTTGCCTTTGATGTAACAGACTATGCTGTCAATGTTCGTTGGCATGCTCATGACGGTGGCGTGAATTCCTTGCTTTTCACCTCAACAAATCTATTGATTTCAGGAGGAAAGGATGGACATATTCGAGTATGGAACAATCAGGTTTGTGTACATGCTATTCCAGCACATCGCGGAGTGATTTATGGCTTAATCGAAGTAGGGGCTTACCTTGTTTCCTGCAGTAGGGATAAATCAATCAAGGTTTGGGAAATGGAAACGCTCAAACCCTTGCAAAAAATAACCTTTCATCGGCAATCGGTAAATCAATTGGTGCAACAAAATGCACATTCTTTCGTTACTGCTTCCGACGATCACCGAATCGCACTTTGGGAATATGCGGAATAAGCTGATTTTATTGGTTTTTTTAGTCCTTGGCTTACCTCAAGTTAAGGCGCAACAAGCAACGTTTTTATCGCAATCTGAATTGGGATTTTCCTTGGGTCAGATGTATTATATTGGAGACTTAAACCCCTTCATGCCCTTTAATAACAGTCAATGGGCATTTAGCTTCATGTATCGGTATAACCTGCATTCGCGAATGGCCTTAAGGTTATCTTATTTGCAAGGCAGCGTTGAAGCCGATGATAAGAATTCATCGAATTCAATCTTGGTTAATCGCAATCTAAATTTTCATTCGGATATTAAAGAACTTGCTGTAGGTATTGAATTCTATTTTGCACCCTTTTATTTTGGTAGAAAAAATGGTCAAAAGCAAATCCAAGGTACAGCCTACTTTTTAACGCAACTTGGTGGGTTCTATATGAATCCAAAAACTACCATCAATGGAGAGGAAATAGAATTGAGGCCATTAGGTACCGAAGGACAAGGAACGGTGTTAAATAAGAAAGGAACCTACAGCAATTTTCAATTGTGTGTTCCGCTCGGGATTGGTGCGAAAGCACAAATTGGAAAACGGGTTACGTTTAACATCGATTTAGGAATTCGAAAAACCTTTACGGATTACATGGATGATGTGAAATCAGCCACATTTGTTGATCCTTCCGTATTGGCTCAGTATTCCGGTGAAATGGCTGCGGCACTTTCGAATCAAAGCCTAGATGGTGCACGCAACGGCTACCGAGGCAATCCAACTACGAAAGACTGGTATGTATATGCCGGGGGAATGGTAAGTGTTCGCTTAGGACGAGGAAGAAAATGCTTTAAGCTTCGTTAGAAATACCTTTGTTCTAGGAGATATCCTTGAACGTAATCAAAAACCCCCTCTTTTAACGAATGAAATGCTTTGGTATATCCGGCTTTCTGTAATTTCTCCATGCTCGCGCAGGTGTAGTATTGGTAGGTGTCTCGGATATCAATGGGCGTATCAACAAAAGAAATTTTCGGATCTTTTCCCATCGCCTCAAAGGTGTATCGAGCAAGATCAATAAATGGATTTGCTACTCCGGAGCCTAAATTATAAATCGCTGAATTTGGTTTGTGTTCAAGTAAAAATACGATCACATGCACCACATCCTTCACATATACAAAATCTCGGGATTGATATCCGTCAGCAACACCTGCTTTGTGCGATCTGAAAAGACTCATGGCACCTGTCACCTGAATTTGATTGAAGGTATGCATAACCACTGATGCCATTCTACCCTTGTGATATTCATTGGGTCCGTAGACATTAAAGAACTTCAATCCCGCCCAAAAGGGTGGGGTTTTTTCTTGCGCTAAGACCCATAAATCAAAATCCTGCTTGGATTGTCCATAGGGATTCATAGGTTTCAATGATGGGATTAAGGCATGGTCATCGACATATCCATGTTCACCATTTCCATAAGTAGCCGCAGAAGAGGCATAAATCATTGGGATTTGGTGTTCCGTACAAAGATCCCAAATGCGAATTGAATACTGGAAATTCAAATGGTCAAGAATAGCCAAATCTTGTTCTGTGGTATTAGTCCGTGCACCAATGTGAAGTACGGCGTCAACCTGCGCAGCATGCGCATTAAACCAGTCCAAAAAAACTTCACGATCTATAAATTCAGCACTCGTCGTATGAACAAAATTTGCTTGTTTTTTTTCAATGGTAAAGTCATCAACCGCAATAAGGTGGTGTGTATTTTTACGCGCGTATTCTGCAAGAAGACAAGAACCAATAAAACCTGCGGCACCGGTGATTACAAGAATTGGTTTTTGATTCGGATTAACCATGAAAGGTTGGGTTGAAATTAAAATAATCCATGTATTTCTCCATCAATGGCATTGATAATTCTTCCTAAGTCTTCTTGACTTTCGGTGAAGTTGTTATTATCAATGTCTATAATCAATAACTTGCCTTTATCATAGGTAGAAATCCATGCTTCGTAGCGCTCATTTAAACGCTTCAAATAATCCAATCGGATGCTTTCTTCATAATCTCTACCTCGTTTTTGAATATGACTCACCAGGGTAGGGATGCTAGCACGCAGATAAATCAATAAATCAGGCGCTTTAACAAATGAATCCATCAGATTGAATAATGAAAAATAGTTTTCAAAATCTCTAGTAGTCATTAGTCCCATAGAATGCAAATTCGGCGCAAAAATATAGGCATCTTCGTATATCGTCCGGTCTTGGATTACTGTTTTTTCTTGGGAATGAATGTCCTGAATTTGGGAAAATCTACTGTTCAAGAAGTACACTTGTAAATTGAACGACCACCGTTGCATGTCTTCGTAAAAGTCATTCAAGTAGGGGTTTTGTTCCACGTCTTCAAAATGAGTTTCCCATCCGTAATGTTTTGAAAGCATGTTGGTTAGTGTGGTTTTTCCAGCACCAATATTTCCGGCGATTGCAATATGCATTGATTTGATTTTAAGGCACTAAATTACAAAATTCGGATTGAAATTTTGTGTTACTTAAGGCTGAATTATAAACACATTTAGCTTGCTTGATGTTCTCACAATCAATTGATTACCAGATATATAGAGTTCACGAATGTTTTCCGTTGTGGATATTTTGTGAACTTCATTCACACCTTCGAATAAATCACGGTAATACAATCTGTTTTCATTGACAAAGAAAAATCCATCGGCAAATGGGATCATTGCTTGATTCGTTTCCGAAACACAGCGAACAACATTCATAAAGTCATCCATTAGACAAATTTTCCCATCGGATGAACTAATCCATAGGCCTGATTCATTTTCATTTAATGTGATTTCTCCCGATATTCCTAATATCCCTTGAAGGTTATCCACTTTTTGAATTTCCTTTTTGCTTATGAAATTAAAGAGTATCAAACTGCTATTTAATTCATCATACAGCCACAGCATATCAGGTCGTTTGCTCGTAGCTATGGCACCTACATTAAATAGACCAAGGTCATCTAAATTGATGCAATTCCCATTCGCACTTAAGGTGTTATCCAAAAAACAAATTTGTTGTTGACTTTTCGAGAAAACCGAAACTTTTAATGTGCTAATGGTCTCTATGTCATCGACGGTTTGCCATTGTTTTAAGCTCTGTTTTATTGGCGTTGAATAGCTGCTCTGCTTGCTGATTTCGTCTTTATTTACAAAATACACATTGAGCTGTCCGTCAATAAATACGGCGGTGCTCCCTTCAGGTATTTCAATGGTACGTTCCGCCTCAATTTGCATCAATGTTTCTTGACTGAATGCCAAGAACGAGCCTAGTAAGACGAATAGACATGTTATCTTATTTTTCAAATTGAATAAGTTCATCAAGGTAGGTACGGGAATTCATTACCCGTGGAATTTTGTGTTGTCCACCGAATTTACCATTTTTTTTCATCCACGCGAAGAATGTGCCAGGTTCTAGCATGGTTATTTTCAGCGGAAGCATGTTCAGGTTATTTGCACGTTTGGTATCGTAATCTGAATTTACTTTACACATGCAGGCATCTAATTGCAAAACCGCATCGGTACTAAGTTCCATTTCCGCAGGGATTTCGATGGCCCATTCGTGACCACCAATCCCTTGTTCGAAATCAAAATAGGGTGCCACAGTATAATTGCTGATTTCAATTTTTTGCATGGCCGACCACTGACTAATGGCTTGTTCTACGTGCATCACCACCGCTTTTTCACCGAACGCATTGATGTAATGCGCCGTCCTTCCGGTTACTTTGAATCGATATGGTAAAAGCGAGGTAAAGGTGATGGTGTCCCCAATGATATAGCGCCAAAGTCCCGCACTCGTTGAGATTACCAATGCGTATTCCACATCTAATGAAACTTGGTCAAGGGTTAATACATCGCTTGATTCCAGCCCCTTGTAGGATTCCATCGGGATGAATTCATAGTACACTTGAGCATCCGTGAGCAACAGCAAGCCATCGGTACTTAAGTCATCTTGTAAACCAAAATATCCTTCAGATGCGTTATAGGATTCAACGTAATTCATGGAAGGGCTTCCAATTAGGTGGTCCAGTTGTTTCTGGTATGGTGCAAGGCTCATTCCTCCGTGAATGTAGAGTTCTAGATTTGGCCAAACTTCACTGAGGTTTTTCTTTCCAGAATGCTTCAATACAATTTTACCAAAGGTGCTAATCCAGCTCGGCACACCTGCAATGATTGCAACATCTTCATTCATACTGGCTTCTGCCATGAGCATGAGTTTTTCTTCCCAATCGGCGTGCAATACAATTTGTTTTTCAGGAACCCTGCGGAATTCAGTCCATATGGGTAAGTTATCAATGATAATCGCAGAAAGGTCGGCAACAATGGCGTGCTGATCAATGTTTTGAAGGCTGTTGCTTCCGCCCAGAATTAGATGTTTTTTAGAGTAAAGTTTGCGGTTCGGTACATTGTGATGATAGCAAGCTAAGAGGTCTTTTCCGCCTGCGTAGTGCGTATGTTCTAGGCTATCTTTCGTTACAGGAAGCGTTTTAATCCGTGTTCCCGTGGTACCCGAACTTTTAGCAAACCATTTGGTGTATCCTGGCCAAAGTACATCTTTAGCTCCATGAATCGCTTGTTGTATAAATGGTTCTAGGGTAGCGTAATCTTGTAAGGGAACCTGTTGTTGGAAATCAGCAATAGATTCAATGTGTTCAAAGCCATGGATTTTCCCAAAGTTGGTGTGTTGTCCGGCATCCACAAGTGCTTTAAGGACCTTTACTTGTGATTCAATAGGGAAATCGCGATATAGTTCGATTCGCTTTAGGCGGTAACGAATATAGGTGGAGAAGAGGGCGTCAACCAACATGGCAAGCCCAAATGATAATTAACCGAAGATCAAGATTGATCCAATAACCACAAGTAAAAAAATGGTGTAAATGGTTGCAACCGCTGCTGTACTTTCTTCAAAAAATCTACCTGACATATGTTAAAGTTTTTCCAAAGGTAAACATAAATTTTAATCTCGGTTGCCCAATAAGCGCAACAAAGTCAAAAATAAATTCACAAATAGGATATACAATTGCATTCCACCAATTAAGGCCAACTTGTTTCTAGTTTCTGCAGAAAATTCCGGAGATTGTGCCACCATTTTTAATTGCTGCATTTGATACGCTATCAACCCGGTAAATACGAAAACTCCAACTATAGTAATCACCCAATCCATCATTCCACTGCCGATGAATATGTTGAGCACACTGGCGAGAATCATCCCGATTAAAACCATATACAGAAGACTTCCGAATTTTGTAAGATCGGTTTTTGTAGTATAGCCCAATACAGCCATTCCCGCAAAAGCACCCGCTGTTACAAAGAACGTGAAGGCAATCGCTTGGGTAGAGTAGGCCATGAAAATCACACTTAAAGTACTTCCCATACTCGCCGAGTAGGCTACAAAGAGCGCCAATAGAATCGACATTGATAAGCGTTGAAAACCCCATTGAATTACCATTGAAATAACCAAAGGAGCGAACAACATAACGTAAAATAACATGGAAGTTCCGCCATCACTGGTTTTAAACAATTGGTCAAAAAGTAATTTATTAGTTCCTACCGCATAGGCGATAACACCGGATACCGCCATCGCAATAAACATGTAGCTGTAGACCGAGCGAATAAAGTTACTTGCAATACTCGCTTCGTAGGTATTGTTTGAATAATCAGTCATTTTTAATGGAGTTTACTTTGTATCAAATGTATAAATTCTTTTCGAGTTGCTTCATTCGACAAGAAAATTCCTGTGAATGCACTGGTAGTGGTCGCTGAATTTTGTTTTTCTACACCGCGCATCTGCATACACATGTGTGCACATTCAATAACAACAGCCACTCCTTTGGGTGCAAGCGTACGCTGAATACAATCTCTGATTTCAATCGTCAATCGCTCTTGCACTTGCAACCTTCTGGCATAAGCATCTACTACCCGTGGAAGTTTACTTAAACCCACAATTTTACCGTCCGGTATATATGCGATGTGTGCTTTGCCGAAAAAGGGCAACATGTGATGCTCACACAAAGAATATACGTCGATGTCTTTAACCAAGACCATTTCAGAATACGCTTCATGAAAAATTGCCTCCTCAATAATGGTGTCGGGATTTATGTCGTATCCATGCGTTAAAAACTGCATAGATTTGGCCACACGTTCAGGTGTTTTGAGCAATCCTTCTCTGCTTACGTCTTCTCCTAAGCCTTCAATGATCGCTCTAAAATGTTGCTCTAATTCTTCTTGTTTCAAAATTTTATGTTCTTTTTTAAATGTTAAAAGGGTTGCTTGCCTCCGAAATACTCTACAAAATTGTTTTCAGTTTCCACCAATTTTAATTTCGAAAGTTCTGCGCCGTATTCGGCGATTTTCGGTTCAAGGATTTTCCATATTGCAATCACGATATGCTCCGTGGAAGCCATGATTCCTTCCAGAAATGGCACGTCCAAGTTTAGGTTCTTATGGTCTAATTTTTCGGTCACCTCATGTTTTATAATGGTGCTCAAATCTTTTAAGTTCATTACAAATCCGGTCTCAGGGTCTGGATCCCCACACACCGTAACAAACAATACAAAATTATGGCCATGCCAATTCTTATTTGCACAACGTCCGAATACTTCGTTGTTCTTTTCGTCGCTCCACGTTGGCTGCCACAATTTATGTGCAGCATTAAAGGTTTCTCTACGAGTAATATAAACTTTATTCATAACTCACGGATTTTCAATCGTTATTTTTACGGTTTGATCTAAGGTTAGCTGTTCTAGGTGAACGTTTACCAATTGATTTACAAGCGATGGATTATATGTAGCCTCGACTTTAACATAATTCTCAGTGAATCCATACATTTTACCTTCATCTTCTTCATGCTCGAATAATACGCTTTTCTGCAGGCCTAATTGGCTGTGATAGAATTGTTTTTTCTTTCGGTCACTGAGTAAATGCAGTTGTTTGCTTCGTTCTTTTCGAATGTGCATCGGAACAGCTTCTCCAAGTTTCACAGCCGTAGTATTGGCGCGTTCAGAATAGGTGAAAACATGCAGGTAGGAGATGTCAAGGGAATGTAAAAAGTCAACAGTCTCCTGAAAATCTTCATACGTTTCTCCCGGAAAACCAACAATAACATCCACACCGATACAACATGTTGGATTCAAGCGTTTAATCTGTTCTACGCGGTCTTGAAAGACAGATCTTTCGTATTTTCTTCGCATCAATTTCAATATGCGGTCGCTTCCAGATTGAAGTGGAATGTGAAAGTGGGGCATAAATCGCGTACTTCGACCTAAACAAAAATCGATGATTTCATTGCTCAGTAAGTTCGGCTCAATGGAAGAAATTCTAAACCGATCGATCCCTTCTAGGGTGTCTAATTCTTGAATCAGTTGGAAAAATGTTTCGTCTCCTCCTTGACCAAAATCCCCAATGTTTACTCCCGTTAGTACAACTTCACGTACTGGACTATCCACTAATTTACGAGCTTCTAATACGGTTTCTGCTATCGTTGCATTTCTACTTTTCCCACGGGCCAAAGGGATCGTACAAAAGGTACAGAAGTAATCACATCCGTCTTGAATTTTCAAGAAACTACGGGTGCGGTCGCCGGCACTGAATGAGGGGTTGAAAGTCAAGGCATGTTTAATGGACTCGTGTTTAATCACTTGTTCGGCATTGCTGTAATTCGCTTCAACCTCTTCCAATAATTTGAATTTCTCGTTGGCACCGAGCACCATATTTACGCCTGGAATGTTTGCAATCGCTTCTGGCTTTAATTGGGCAAAACAACCCACGATAGCTACATAGCCATTTGGATTGATTTCTTTGGCTTTGCGCACCAATTGCTTGCATTTTTTGTCTGCATTTTCTGTAACAGAACAGGTGTTGATAACGAATACATCGGGCTCTTCATCAAAAGCAACTCGGGCATAGCCTGCTTCCTCGAAACTACGGGCAAGGGTAGAGGATTCGGAGAAATTAAGTTTACAACCGAGCGTATAAAACGAAACCTTTCGTTGAAATTGCATGTGCAAAAGTAAGGTAAAATCATGGGTTTTTATCCACGCGATGCGTGCCTTTTATTGCTAATTTTGTCAAAACTTCTTGCATGCGAATTTTCAATAATGTACTTGAGACTATCGGGAACACCCCACTCATTAAAATCAATAAACTAACAAAGGATATTCCTGCCTTAGTATTAGCGAAAGTGGAAACCACGAATCCGGGGAACTCTGTGAAGGACCGAATGGCCGTGAAAATGATAGAAGATGCTGAAAAAGCTGGGATTTTAAAACCGGGAGGTACAGTCATTGAAGGTACTTCAGGAAATACGGGCATGGGCCTTGCATTGGCCTGTATCATCAAAGGCTACAAATTGATTTGTGTACTCAACGATAAGCAGTCGAAGGAGAAGATGGACATCCTTCGCGCAGTTGGAGCAGAAGTGGTGGTGTGTCCAACAGCCGTAGAACCTACCGATCCACGTTCGTATTATTCCGTTTCAAGACGCCTAGCTACCGAAATTCCGAATTCTTGGTATGTAAATCAATACGATAATTTATCGAATCGTACGGCACATTACGAACAAACGGGACCAGAGATTTGGGAGCAAACCGATGGAAAAATTACACATTTTGTTGTTGGAGTAGGAACTGGAGGAACCATTTCAGGGGTAGGTAAATATCTGAAAGAAAAAAATCCGAACATTAAGATTTGGGGAATCGATACCTACGGTTCAGTGTTCAAGAAGTATAAAGAAACAGGGATTTTTGATGAAAATGAGATTTATCCCTACATCACCGAAGGAATCGGAGAAGACATCTTGCCTGCCAATGTAGATTTTGATGTAATCGATCATTTTGAAAAAGTGACCGATAAAGATGCGGCCGTATATACCCGAAGGTTGGCACGCGAGGAAGGGATTTTTGTTGGGAATTCCGCAGGTGCAGCGATCAAAGGCTTGTTACAGATGGGGGAGCAGTTGACTAAAGACGATGTGGTGGTGGTCTTGTTTCATGACCACGGAAGCCGCTATGTGGGTAAGATGTTTAATGACGAATGGATGCGTGAACGCGGATTTTTAGAAGAAGAATTGTTAACAGCAGGTGATTTAGTTGCTAAACATAAAGATAAACCCTTGGTTATGGTGTATGCTGAAGAATTAGTGTCACATGCCATTGCCAAAATGCGTACCTATGGGATTTCCCAAATTCCAGTACTGAAGGATGGCAAAATTGTAGGTTCTATTGAAGACAGTCACATGTATCAAGTGTTGGTCGACGATCCCGCACTCCGAGATGCACCGATCTCATCCCTTATGAGGGCTCCATTTCCCGTGGTTAAACAGAATACGCCACTGGAAGAACTTTGCAAATTGATTAACAAAGATACGCCGGCTGTTTTAGTTGAACTAGCTGACGGAAAAGCTCATATAGTAACACGATACGACATCATTTCAGCGATGGCCTAATGCCTGAATTCACGGATCAACTTGGCAGCGTCATTTCGATTCCTCGGAATCCTGAACGCATCATTTCCCTGGTTCCATCCATCACGGAGTTTCTATACGCCTTGGGTATGGGAGAGCGCGTCGTTGGAATCACGAAATTCTGTATTTATCCTGAAATTTGGTTTCAAACCAAAACGCGCATTGGCGGCACTAAAACACCAGATTTTGATAAAATCAAGGCGCTAAGTCCCGATTTAATTATTGGAAATAAAGAAGAAAATCAGGAAGAAGACATCACCCGTTTGCGGGAATTGGCCCCCGTGTACATGAGCGATGTGAATTCCATCGAAGACATGTATGAAATGATTCTTGATTTGGCAACTATACTTGGTGAAGCAGTGGAAGGTCCGCGATGGGTTGAGCAATGGAAAACATATTTAAATCGGAATTCCCATAAAGGTCAAGGAAAAAAAGCTCTGTATGTCATTTGGAAGGATCCGATTATGTTGGTGGGTAAAAACACCTACATTGATTCTTACCTCACGGCCATTGGATATGAAAACTGCGTCAAAGAAGCACGTTATCCTCTATGGAGTGAAAATGTAGCATATAATCCAGAAGTGGTTTTGTTGAGTACAGAACCCTATCCATTTAAAGAAACGGATTTCGAGTATTTTAAGACCTTATTTCCAAATGCAGAGGTCGCGCTGATCTCAGGCGAAGAATGTTCATGGTATGGCGTACGAAATGTCATCTAAACAACCCATATTATTTTTTGATGGTGGTTGCCCCTTGTGTAATCGGGTGGTGACGTTTATCTTAAACCACGAGAAAGAATCCAAGATTTTATTTGCGGCCTTGGATACAGCATCTACTAACGAATTACTTAGAAATCACCCGTCCTATAAAATGGACGAGGATACGGTATATTTTTTCGATGGTAAACAACTTTACAGTAAATCCACTGCGGTGTTGAAGCTGTTGGCTTTTTTAAAGGGATACTTGTTCGTTCTTCGCTTGGGATGGCTTTTCCCACGTGGGCTGCGCGATACCGTTTATAACTTTGTTGCCAAGCGGAGAAAAAGGATATTTAAGGAGTGCACAGTGGATGTTCGCTTGGCGGGACGCACCTTATGATGAGGGTTTTAACATCCTTTACGGAAGCCAAGAAATAGATTAGAGTTTGCTGTTTGTATTT
>CANHSL010000015.1 GCA_947463385.1 Flavobacteriales bacterium | reverse complement strand
GATACGCCATTTGAAGCATTGAACGATGTTTCTTTTACTTTGCTTCCTGCTGCATTATAAATTGCTATTACGCCAGTTGTTGCGTTGTTGATTTCCATTTTAACATTCAACACCTCATTCGCTGGATTTGGGTAAACCAAGGTAGCAATACTTGCAGATTCTTCGTTTATACCGATCGTTGGATCGAAATTCATTCTAACCCATGGTGTACCTGTTTGATAATACCATGTATTGTCAAAATAATCAAAGAAGAATGAGGTTTGCGGTTCAGATGACCCTGCGTTTACTACTTTCAATCCCTGGCTATAAGCTCCCATAACCGCTAAATAGGTTGTATTTGCAACCAAATTTACAGGGACATTCAACATAAGCATTTTGTTTACATTCAAATCCGCTGCTGTTACGATGTATGGATCCGATTCAGATTCAAAAACAAAGTCACCCGTGGTTGCATCAATTGAATACAATTTCACAAATACCTCAGTTCCTACCGTCGTTCCACTGGCTCCACCTAACATTCTAACGTCAATTCCTTTTAAGGTTTGAGCATTCCAAATATCAAATAAATTTCCTGACTCGAAACCATCTGTTCCGTTTGAGGTTGATCCTGCTGGAGTTCCATTGTCACGTGCGTAGATGTAGTTTGTAACACTAAATGCCGTATTAGCGATTACGTTATTTGTTGGCACATCGTCCGTTGAATCTGCCGTCAACGCATGAACTACTGTGTAATTTCCAAGGGCAGCCGGAGTAAACGGATTGCTTACAGTTAAAGTTGCTGTATCTAACGAAGGAATCGTAGTTGCTGGACTTGACGATGTAAACGCACCGCCATTTACGTTAATGCTGTATTGAACACCAGACTGGCTGTTAATTCCGCCATTGAATGCGTTAATTTCGAAATCAATTGGTGCTGTTTGTGTGGTTGGGATTTGGAAATACGGAAGTCCCGCTGTACCCCAATACTTTGAAGTAATGCTTAGGTCATTCGTTGGATTAGTAACAATCTTAACGTTATCAATATACCAACCATAGGTAATCCAAACATTCGCATTTGCTGCTTGAGCCGGATAATTGGTAGTCCAACTAAAACGAATCCAAACATTTCCTGGATTTGCTGGTAATACCGTGGCAAGGTTTATAATTTTCACATCTGGGTTGGTAAACGGTGTACCTCCCGATGCGGAAAGAACGGGTTTGTCTAAATTATTTCCAACAGAGAAAAAGTTAGTTCCGTCCGTACTAATTTGAATGTCTTGTAGGTCATTGAATCGCGCACCAAACTGTTCAAATTCTAAACTTACTTGGCTTGTGCCACCAAGTGCCGTAATATTGATTGGAGCGGCTGTGGTTAAATTGTAGGTAACCGCTAAGGCTTGAGTTCCTGGAGTTTGTGTGGGGTCTCCATTAACCAATTCCGCATAATTTCCACCACCGGTTGAAGTAATGCCATTGGCAGACCACCAGCCATCAGAGGCATTATTAATATTCCATCCGTATTCAATTCCAGCTTGTCCACTATTGTCCACGGTCCAGTTGGCTGCGTTATCGAAATTATCAGACCACAGGGTTACGCCCAGGGTTTTAGTGTTTGTTTCGGGTTTAGCAGTGATTGCATTTGCAGAAGGAACTAATGCATTCGCCGTTGGCACAAGGGGCTTCTTTTGTGCATACGCCATTGAGCCAAGTGCCACTAAAGAAAAGAGTAAAGTTTTTTTCATGGGTTAATTTTATTTATAGGTCACGTAAAAATAAAGTAAAAAATTTATTTATCCTTTTCTTTCTTTTAGAAAGGGTAGTGATTTTCTTAAATCAATCAGTTTATCAAATGAAATAGGCTGAAGAACCAAGCCTTCTTTACCTTGCACGGGCGGCTCCACATAACTGCCATCGGCAGCAATTAAACATGAATGCCCATTATATTCTATGTGATTGCCATCAACGCCAACTCGATTAACTGCGGCTACATAACATTGATTCTCTATAGCCCGAGCAAGCAATAACGAATCCCAATGAGAAATTCTACGGCTGGGCCAATTTGCGACATATAACAACAAATCATACGCTGGATTACCTGCTGCAACTAGGTTTCTGGCCCCTTCAGGAAAACGAAGGTCAAAACAAATTTGAAGATTTATTTTCCAGCCTTTAAAAGAGACGATTGTTTGGGTCTTTCCAGATTCAAACACCGAATCTTCACCGGCAAAAGCAAATAAATGTTGTTTGTCGTAATGCGCTATCACCATTCCTTCTGAAACAAACACCCCTCGGTTGTAGAATTGTCCATGGGATTTAATTAATAAAGAAGTGTAGAATGCAGTGTTATAACGGATTGATTGTTCCTTCAACCATGAAATAGATTCTGAGTTATCCCATTCCTCAGCGTGTTCCTCGGCGTTCATGGTAAATCCCGTAAAAGCCATTTCGGGAATTAATATTAAGTCTGCACTAGATTGGTTTTTTATCGTCGCTTCGATCCGATTTCTATTTTCTTGGGGATTTTGCCACGCTTGGTCAACCTGTAATAAGCCAATTATTAAATCTTGCATAGTTTTTCTAAGGCATTGGTGAGCGTTGCTTGATCCTTGGCGAAACACAAGCGAATGTGATGAAGGTCTTTTTTAGAGTTATAGAACACTGAAAGAGGAATGGCTGCTACGCCGTGCTCTTTAATTAACCACACACAAAAATCCACATCATTCTGGGTTGAAATCTGACTATAGTCTACCGTTTGAAAATAGGTGCCTTCGCAGGGTAAGCAGGTAAATCTACTCGCTGATAATCCGTGTCTAAAATACTCCATTCGTTCTTCATATTCGATTCGGATCAATGCCGGATTAAAGGTTGGTAAATACCTGGAAATCGCATCTTGCATGACTGAATTCACACTAAACACTAAATACTGATGTACGTTCAATATGCGTTGCATTAAGTCTGTAGGAGCGCTCAAATACCCCATTTTCCACCCAGTAACCTGAAGTGTTTTGCCAAAGGAAGACACCACAACAGAACGCGCTCTTAACGCTTCGTAAGACCTTACCGAAATGTGTGCGCTTGAATACGTTAAATACTCATACACCTCATCAGAAAGGATGGTAAGGTTTGGATACATAGAAACTAAATGCACAAGCTGTGAAAAGTCTTCGGGAGACCAAACACGGCCGCTTGGGTTATGTGGGCTATTGATAATAAGCAGGGTTGTTTTGGTGTTTACTGCCGAATTAATTGCTTGCCAATCCGGTAAAAAATCTTGTCCAAGTTCAACGTGTACGGGCGTTCCTCCCACTAATAAAACTGGGGTTTCATAACAATCGTAACAGGGGTCTAACAGGACCACCTCATCCCCGGTTGAAACTAGGGCTTGAACCGTTGTAAAGATTGCTTGTGTAGCGCCTGCAGTAATTAAAATTTCATCGGTCGTGATTGGGTATCCGTTGTTTTGTTCAATCAAGTCTTTAATTGCCTTTCGTAGGGTCAACTGGCCTTGATATGGTGCATATTGATGCGCTTCACTTTGAGCCGCATCAGAAACCGCATCGCGCAACGCTTGATCTATTGGGAAATTGGGAAATCCTTGTGCTAAGTTTATCGCCCCGTATTCATTCGCTAATTGCGACATAACGGAAAAAATACTCGGAGTAGATGGGATAGATCGTGATGGCATTAGTGAGAAAGAAAATAAGTTAAATGAATGTCTTTGCCTTCTTGAATATCAACAGCAGTTGGGGTTAATAACACAGTAGGTAGAATTGGTTTATTACTTGGGTCTTGTTGTGAATTAACCTTCATTGTTGAAATCATAATGGGGAGTGCGGTATTGTTTAAATATATGGTAACTGGATTAGCAAAGGTTCCGGTATATGTTCCTGTTGCCGGAGTACCCGCAATGCTTCCTCTATTGGATGTAGCAAACCAGGCGGCAAAATTTGCCGAAGCAGACATGGACATCCCGTTAATAAATAAGGTGCACTTGCCTCTGAATTCTTGCTTGTACCGATTACTAAGGATTGGTTCATTAAGTACTGTATCTATCGTTCCTTTGGGGCTGTTATAAAAATCCCACTCTTGAGCTATCGCCCCATTCGGGTAATAGCGCTTTGCTGTTTTTCTGAATCTCCATTTTTGGACCCTTGATAACTGTTCAAATCGATCATAATCGCTCCGCTTATACACATAATGGTTACTATATTTCGTTCCCTCTGGTGTAAGAAAACTCATCAAATACTCTTGTAATAAAATATATCCTCCCGTGTTGTTTCTTAAATCTATCGCTAAGGATTCAATTGAATCCGCTTTAATTTTTTTGAAAATGTCATCCAAACGTTTTTTAAATGAACCGATCGAAGTAGGAGAGAATGATGTAATGCTTAACACCGCTTTCTTGTTATAGTGTTGATACGTGATTTGGGCATTATCTCCTAAAAACTCAGGGGAATTCAGCACCTTTCGTAAACGCGGACTCTTGACCTCTTTTATGATGGTATCCCCGTTATAAACATAGGTTACCATAGCGGTTTTCATAGGACTTTGTAAGTTTAATATTCCAGATAGTACATAAGATGACAATTCTTCTTGCGCAAACGATGTGTATGCCTCTATGGGCGAAAAACCTAATGCTGTTTTGATTGTTTTCTGTGGTTCTAAGTGATTAAAAGCTAACAATTCACAACCAATAGGGAAACTCGACTTCCAGGCTTTAGCAATTAAAAACTTCTCGTTCATTTGAGTAATCCAGAATGGAAGATAATGCCTAGAATATCGGTCATAAGATAACAGCTCCCGCACATTAAAAAAGGTATGTGAATCCCTGATTTCTAACAAGTAATCATTTAAAATTTGACTAAATTCAAGCAGCGTTCTTTCCGTACTACATCGTTCAATTGCAGATATAAATGCGGAATCCAAAGACCTAGATGACGTGTATCGATACAAATCTGGGTGGATTTCTAAGAGCCGTTCCTTTAACTCTTTTAAGTCTTCAATTAATGCGCCTGAACAGATTTTTTCCTGTGTAGGGTTCGTATTATACCTAAAAACAAAGGATTTACAAGATTGTGCAAATCCATGAGTTAGGAGAATCGATAAACACAAGAACATTAGAATCTTACGCATTATTCACAAAAATAGAAAAGCTTCGCGTGTAGCTAAGATTATGAACATATTAATTTTATTTATAAGAGATGCTGAATGGCTATATTTTTTAATTTAACACCCAAAAGATTATGGAGGTTTTGATTGTTGGTGGGACTGGATTTATAGGGAAAGCGCTCCAAAAAGCACTTGATTTATCTGGAATATCATATAAAATTCTCAGCAGGCATCCCGCGAAAGCAAATCATGTGTTTTGGGATCCCGCCAAACAACAATTAGACAATACTTCGCTTAACTCAATTACTCACATCATTAATTTAGCGGGTGCGGGCATTGCAGAAAAACGATGGACAAGGGAAAGAAAGAAAGAACTCATTAATTCGCGGGTAGAGGCTACACAGTTTCTTTATACCGAATGCTCCAAACATTGTCCGTCTCTTGAAGGCTATATCGGGATTTCTGGAGTAAATGCCTTCGGATTTGATGATTCCTTGTGTTACAATGAAAGCCACCCCTTTGCAACAGATTTTTTATCGAATTTAGTGGAGCAATGGGAAGGGTCGCACCGCCTGTTCGATAAGCTTCCCTCATTCAGTATCTTTCGTCTAGGAATGGTCTTGTCTAGCCAGGGAGGTGCCTATCGAAAAATTGCGGTACCGATGAAGTTTTGCATGGGGGCTGTTCCCGGCAGCGGAAAACAGCTCGTTCCTTGGATACATTTAGATGATGTGGTTGGCTTTATACTGCATGTTCTTCAAACCAAATCCGTCGGTTTAATTCATGTGGTTTCTAATAATTCAAGCATGAAGGAATTAACACAAACAATAGCCCATAAAGAACGTTCGAAAATAATTCTTCCAAACATTCCGGTCTTTGTAATTCGTTTAATTTTTGGCGAAATGGGCATGTTATTAACGGAATCGCTTCGGATTGACCGCACAAAACTCAGCCAAACCGCTTATAAAACTCGTTTTAACCAACTATCAGATTTAATTTATGAAAAAGAAAACTAAAATTTTCGTGTTAGACACTTCGGTGTTAATTCACGACCACCATGCAATCATTAATTTCAAACAACATGATGTCGCTATTCCAATAACCGTATTGGAAGAACTGGACAAGTTTAAATTAGGAAATGACACAAAGAATTTTTCAGCGAGAGAAGTAATTCGCTTTATTGATAAGCTGGTTGGAAATGAACGCTTAAGTAATTGGATTGATATTGAATCGGGCCTAGGAAAATTCAAAATCATTATGGACAGTGATCCCAAAATGATTAATGCAGAAAAGATTTATGCCTCCTCAAAAAATGACCATAAAATAATCAATGCTGCACTGATCCTACAAGAAGAATTTCCCGCGCGAAATGTAGTGCTTGTAACGAAAGACATTAACCTGAGAATCAAAGCAAAAGCCCTGGGTGTTGCCGCAGAGGATTATGAAACAGGTAAGGTTTATGAACTTAAAAATGATTTAGCACCAGACTATATTATTGATCACGTGGATAGCGACTTAATCCGGGAAGTGTTTACCCGTGGAACCTGCGAAGAACAAGGAATTCTCGGTTCTTTAAAGCGAACCAATGGGTATTATATTTTAAAAAATGGCAAAACCTCTTCATTGGTGTATTACAACCAAACGTCTGGGATGTTGGAGCGTATCGAAAAAGAGTTTGTTTATGGAATTAAACCAAAAAATGCCGAACAAGCCTTTGCCTTACATGCACTAACAAATCCTGAAATAAAACTGGTTGCGCTTCAAGGGGTTGCGGGTACCGGTAAAACACTACTGGCATTAGCGGCCGCGTTAGAGCAAGAAAAAAAGTTTAATCAAATCATATTGGCCAGACCCATTGTGCCTTTGTCTAATAAAGAAATTGGATTTCTCCCAGGAGACGCAAACGATAAAATTAGTCCGTACATGGAGCCCTTATGGGACAACTTAAAGTTTATAAAAGCGCAATATGGCGAGCACGAAAAAAAGCATAAGGCAATAAGTGAAATGGAGGAAAACAAGAAAATTGTGATTACCCCACTTGCATTTATTCGAGGCAGAAGCTTTTCTAACATCATGTTCATCATTGATGAGGCACAAAATTTAACGCCTCACGAGATTAAAACCATTATTACGCGTGCAGGTGAGAATACAAAAATTGTATTCACCGGTGATGTACATCAAATTGACACGCCTTATTTAGATGAATATAGCAATGGGCTTGCGTATTTAATTCAGAAAATCAAGAATCAACCCTTGTTTGCACACGTGAAACTTGAAAAAGGGGAGCGCTCTGAATTGGCAAATCTTGCGAACGACTTGCTTTAATTAACTGTGAATTTCCTCGTTTTCTACGCGCAGCGTACGAGCGGGAAATTTTTGTACCATTTGAAGGTCATGAGTAGCCATCAATACCGCTGTATTTTCTTCTTTCGATAAGGCCACCAACAATTGCATGATTTCTTCGGAAGTTTCTACATCTAAATTACCTGTTGGTTCGTCCGCAAGAATAATTTTTGGGTCGTTTAGTAGAGCTCGTGCGATGGATACACGTTGTTGTTCTCCTCCAGAAAGGGTGTGGGGCATTTGATCCGCTTTTTGTTCTATTCCAACCAGTTGCAAGACACTCATTGCGCGTTTATGAATTTCCGCTTTTTCTTTCCAGCCGGTAGCCTTGAGAACAAAATATAAATTCTGAATAACTGTGCGATCCAATAATAATTGAAAATCTTGAAACACAATACCCAATTTTCGTCGCAAAAACGGAACCTCTTTTTGTTTTATCGTTTTTAAATTATACCCAGCAATTGCCCCTTCACCTTCTGAAATAGACAATTCGCCGTATAAGGTTTTTAATAAGGAGCTTTTACCGCTGCCCGTTTTTCCGATTAAATAAACAAACTCAGCTTCTGCGACTGATAAATTAACCTGTTTAAGTATGGTCTTTTCTCCTTGACGGATTGTAACGTCCGTTAAACTAATGATTTGCTCCACGTGTCATTTTTTACAAAGATGTAACAGAGAACGAGTCAATTCACAAGACAATAAAATATCTCTTAACAAAAATGAGTGAAAAACTTTTAACCCTTTGCGAATTCAAGCGTTCCATGCGGTATAATTTTGTTCCATGCGAAAAAGTATCTTTTTTCTATTCTTTATTTGGGTAGGTCTTGGTTCTTGCTTTTATGGGCAGGAGACCATTAAAACAACCACAGGCTATCGTGACTATCACCGGGCGGTGGAATTATATGAAAAAAGTCAGTTCACTGCGGCACGCATTGAATTTGAAAATTTCATTAATCAACCCATCGATCGTAACGATCCATTTATTATTAAAGCGTATTATTATAGAGGCATGGCCGCGTTGTCCTTGTATAATGAGGATGCTATTCCTTTACTGAGCTCATTTAATGCATCCTATCCTGAAAACGCATATAAAAACAACATTAACCTTGAAATAGGAAATTACTTTTTTCAAAAAGAGGATTATATTGGGGCCCTACCATATTATGAATTGGTCCATAGCGATGAATTAGATTCGATAAATACAGAAATATATTTTTTCAAAAAGGGGTATAGCTATTTTGTAGAAGGTCAAGAAAAAGAGGCACTAACAGCATTTAAGGAAGTGAAAAACTCTACCGGTCAATACGGATCGATAAGTTTATATTATTATGCACATTTAAACTATACCCTCGGCAACTTATCTGAATCAAAATCCACCTTTCATCAGCTAAAATATAAACCGGAATTTACTACCATTGCGCCGTACTATATTGTTCAAATAAACCACAAACAAGGGCTTTACGATAGTGTAATTGCGTATGCCCCTTCCGTATTAGATACCGCCGAACTAGGAAACTATAACGACATCTTACATCTTTTGGGTGATTCCTATTTTAAATTGAATCAATACAAAGAAGCGGCACACTATTTATCAAGCTATGATAAACGTGCAAAAACCACCCGAATAGACGATTATCAATTAGGGTTTTCCTTAATGAATTCGGCACAAAGTGATCAAGCAATCACCTATTTAGAGCGCGCAGCACGAATAGATGATAGTCTTGGTCAAACCGCAATGTATCACATTGCAAACTGTTATTTAAATGCAAACAAGATGCTTCCGGCACGAAACGCCTTTGAGCGCGTATCTAAAATGACCGCAAAACCAGCACTCTCTGAGGATGCACTCTATCAATTTGCTGTTATATCTTTTAAAATAGACATTAACCCATACGACGAATCAGTTCGGGCCTTTGAAAACTACCTCAGTAAATATCCAAACTCCACTCGAAAAGCTGATATTTTTCAATATTTAGTGAATGTTTACGCCTCTACCAGTAACTATGCAAAGGCGCTAGAATCACTGAATAAAATACCCAATAAAGACGCACAACTGAAGAGTGTTTATCAAACGGTAGCGTTTAATTATGGGGTAGATCTTTATCAAAAAGGGTTGTTGGATTCGGCGTTTACACTCTTTGGTTTAGTTGATAAATACCCGAATGAGCCAGAAATTATTGCAAAATCCCGCTATTGGAAAGCTGATATATATTTCAAAAAATCATCTTATAAAGAGTCGATTGGAGAATTTAAAAAATTCTTGGCTTCTCCCTCAGCTAATTTATTGGAAGAGAAACCCGATGCGTATTATAGCATTGCATATGCCTATTTAGAACTAGATCAATTAACTGATGCGCTTGAATATTTCGGTATTTACCTTCAATCTAAACCCCAAAATTCAGAAAAAAAGCTCGACGCTATGTTTCAATTAGCTGATGGTAATTATTCTCAGGGTAAAGACGAACAAGCCATTAAATATTATAAAGAAATCCTTTCTAAAAAAACAGAACAAGCAGATCGCGCCTCATTTTATTTGGCAAAATCATATGGGTATAATAAACAAGCCCTATTGAAAATCTCAACACTAGAGGAATTAATCGCGGATTATCCCTTATCCAAGTTTGTTCAAAACGCTTCATATGAATTAGCGATGAGCTACAAAGCACAATCTGAATTCGTTAAATCCTTTGAAGGCTTTGAGCGATATGTACTTAATTATCCGAAATCACCTAAAGTTATAAATTGCCGCATTGAAATGGCTGACATATACTACAAACAATGGAAATATCAACTTGCCGAAAGTGCATACCGTTCGATACTGTTAGAGTTTGGGAATAAAAAAGACATTTGCGCTGTGGCCGCAAAAGGACTAATGGATGTTTATGTAGCAATGAAAAGCCCAGAACGTGCAGAAGAGGTGGCAAATGAATACGACTGCGCTGGTTTATCAACAGATGAAAAAGAGAATCTATATTTTAACCCCGCCCTTCAAAGTTACGTGGATAGTAATTACGTAGAGGCTATTCCTAAATTTAATCAATATTTATCCAAATTCCCGAATGGAAAGTTCTCCCAGGATGCGCATTTCTATGCAGGGAATGCCTGTTTAAGATTAAAAGATACCCTGGCCGCCCTGCCGCATTACGAAGCGTATTTGGCTGGTCCAACAGCAAGCTATTTTGAACCAGTAGCCTACAAAATTGCAACCTATTACTATGAGAAGAAGAATTATGAGTCCGCATTAATTAATTACATCAAACTCGAACAATACGCCGCTAAACCGAACAACATTAACGCAGCGAAAATTGGCTTAATGCGTTGTTATTTTCTTTTGAAAAATTACAAGGAAGCAAATACCTACGCACAACAAGTTCGTATGACCGGGGGACTCAATCAATCATTAAAAGTAGAAGCTGAATATGCCTATGGAATGAGTGCTTTTTATTTGAACTCCTATGCCATAGCAGAACCTTCCTTGCGATGGTTGGTTAAAAATACAGGAACCATTAAAGGCGCGGAAGCGAAATATACCCTTGCGGAAATTCAATTTAAAAATAGCGCACTTGACTCTGCTGTAATCCTTGTTAAAGAACTACTTAAAATGAAACCGAGCTATAATTACTGGGTAGCAAAAGGCTTAATTCTTCAGACCAAAGTACATATGCAACAGGGAGAATTATTAGAAGCAGAGCAAACCATAACCTCTGTTATAGACTTCTATCCAATTAAAGAAGAAGATGGAATTTTAACCGAAGCAAATGCCCTTAAACTTGAGATTGAACACTTAATGAATCCAGCGAAAACCATTGAAAGTGATCCACAAAAAACCATTGACATTAAACCCGAATAACATGAAGTACTTTTTGATTTTATTGATTGGGGGTTGGGTTCCTTTGCTTTTTGCTCAATCTGACGTTTTTGAAACCGATGGAAAAGGAAACAGAGATATTGAACGTGCCCATCGTATTTCCTCTGCGCCAAAGATAATTGACTCCATTAAAACATCAGCCGTTCCTAATCGTGCCTTACTTGGACCAAAATTAAACGTGAAAATCCAAGTGGATACCATTCAAGCAGCAAGCATTGAAACAGAACAGTTGCTAGAAAAGTTTTATCCCTTTTATTTAAAACTGGGGATGGGGTCCACATTAATGCCATTAGGGGAGCTTTATGTTAATTCGACACGTTCTAGATCTAATTATTATGGATTACACGTGAAACACCTTAGTTTTTTTGGAGACATAAAAAACAGAGAAAAACAACTCATGGCTCCCGCTAGCTTTGATAAAACAAGCGTCCAAGGAAATTTTGAAACCTTTCAAAAGAACGTGAGCATAAGCAGTAAATTAAATTACACTAACCACGGGTTTCATTATTACGGGTTAACTCAACCGGATGTAAATAAGGATTCTATTGCTCAGCGTTATCAATTGGTAAATGCACATGCGGATATCACTACAAATCGCGGGGATACCGGTGTTTTTAACTTAAAAACAAGCCTAAACTTTAGATATACCGGAACAGATGCGCCGTTTATAGATAGTTTGTCCGACTGGAAGGCAAAAGAACAAGGATTCAGCTTAAGTGGATTAGGTACATTTAGAAGTGGTTCTACCTTATTTTATGGAGATTTAGGCCTTCGATACAACGGGTATACTTACGGTATACAAGATTCTATTTTAAACCTATCCGATAGTGGTATCGTTAGAAAAAACACCGTAATTGATTTAAATCCTGGTGTTAAAAGTCATTTAGTACAAAACAAATTAACCATAGATGCTGGATTCAAGGTAAGTATTGATGTGGCAGAGCAAACACGCGCTTATTTCTTCCCCGCGATCCATATGCAATACGCACTATTAAACGACCAGTTGATTCCCTTTATAAAGTTAAACGGACAGGTTAAACAAGGTTCGTTAACGTCTTTTTACCAAGAAAATAATTTTGTGCTCCCTAACATGAACATACAAAATGAAATAAATCCGTACGACATCCAATTGGGAATTAAAGGAAGAAGCAAGAAAGCCATAAGTTACGGTTTAATGGCAAATTTTGTAAAGGAAAATAACCGCGCATTTTTTGTGAACGACACCCTAATTTCCACAGGAAACAAATTTATGTTGGTGTATGATTCCTTAAATCACACAAAAATCGAAGGTCGATTTGGGTATGAAGCCAATAAGAAACTAAGTGCCGACTTAATTGCTCGATATCATTCATATGAAATGTTTAATGAGGCTAAGGCTTGGAATCTACCAACCGCTGAGGTTTTATTAAATATGACCTATAATTTATTCGATAAGTTTCTTGTGAAAGCCGGACTGGATATGTCATTCGGACGATATGCTAAAGTGTATGAAGCCGGTGAACATGTTAGCGAAATCAACAACCAATTTGCCTATAACATGGGAAATATAATTGATGGTAATCTTGGGTTAGAGTATCGATATAATAAGCGAATTTCTGGATTCGTTCAACTTAATAACATCGCATCGCAACGATACCTCAAGTTTTACAACTATCCTGTTATGCCTATTTCAGTGTTTGGTGGAGTAACTATTAAATTTTAAAACACTGTTTATCAGTTAATTATAAATTTAAAAATACTATTAAGTAAAGATTTGCGTTAGCTCGCAAATTTTTATTTATGCCTAAACTACTTTTTATTTATCTCGTCCTATCCCTGCACTTGTCGGTGTTCAGCCAGGGTTCGTTTTTTTCACCCGCCTATCAACATCACCCAGAAATTCCTCCTGGATTTTTAGAAGCAATTTCCTATACCCATACCCGATTTCATGACATATCCAGCCAAGAACACGTGAGCTGTTCTGGTATTCCAATTCCTTATGGAATCATGGGCGTTTATGATCATGGCCAGAATTATTTTATTGAAAATGGTAAACGCATTGAATCCTTAAGTGGAATTAGTATTGCTGATCAAAAAAACAGTACATACGTGCAGGTTGAAGCCTACGCCGCGGCTTGCGCAAGCCTAATTCAAAGCTATACGGTATCCGGAGAAAACACCCCGGAATTAATCTATAACCTAATGTGGGAATTGAGTGAGATTCCAAGAGAAGGAAGCATCAACCACTTTGCCTTCGAATCCAGTGTGTTAGAAGTGTTTCGTTTCTTAACGGATGAATATCATTCCGCGAGTTATGGTTTTCCTTTGTATGAAATAAACCTGAAGGATTTCTTTGGAAAAAGCAATTTTTCTGTGTTAACCGCTACGCACATTACCATTGATTCAACTGGTGTTAAGAACCAAGAGAACACAAGGTACCATGCCGGAAACTCATTAAAATCAATTAATTACGGTCCCGCGCTTTGGAATGCCGCTCCTTCATGTAATTTCAGTGGTAGAAACGGTACCCCGATTTCAGCGGTAACCATACATACGGTTCAAGGAACCTATGCGGGGGCAATTTCGTGGGGACTTAATTGTAATGCGCAAGTTTCTTATCATTATGTGGTTCGAAGTTCAGATGGACAGGTAACCCAAATGGTATTAGAAAGCAATAAAGCATGGCACGTAGGGAATGAAAACTCCTACACAGTTGGGATCGAACATGAGGGCTATGTATCTAATGCCGCATGGTATACCCAGTCCCTCTACCAATCTTCAGCGAATTTGGTTAAAGACATTACCCAAAGTGGATATGGAATAAACCCGAAAAGAACCTATGACGGCGCGGGTTCCACGAGCACGCAATTACTAGGGAATTGCATCCGAATCAAAGGACATCAGCATTATGCGAATCAGAGCCATACCGATCCTGGAATACATTGGAACTGGAACAAATATTACGGGTTAATTAACGATACCTACACACCAACGGTACTCACGAATTCTTCGGGAACACTCTATGATTCAGGAGGACCGAATGGAAACTACGCGGCAGACGAACGAACCGTGTGGCTCATTCAAGCTCCTCAAGGAAGCAGCATTTACATCCAATTTGCCGCATTCGAACTGGAAACATCTTTTGATAAGTTAATTATATACAATGGGTCGACGGTTAATGCGCCTGTGCTTGGAACCTATACAGGAAACGCTCTTCCGCCAAACATTCAATCTACGGGAAATACCCTAACACTTGAGTTTCGTTCCGATTGTGCTACGCAACTTGCTGGATGGGTAGCAAGCTATCAAAGCGTGGCACTTAACGTAGACCTTAGTCCACCCACAAGCAGCATTAGCTATTCGGGGATTTGGCAAACTCAAGCGTTCACGGCCTCTTTTCAAGATACAGACGCCTCTGGAATAAAACATAAATTCTATCATGTCGCTTCAAGAACATCCGCAACAACACCATTCTTATCCAATCAAACGATGGGCTTTTTTGTAGATGAATTCACTGCCAATACGGGGCTTTGGACCAATCAATCCGGTAATTTTCAAGCTATGAATGGAAGCTTTCTCTTGAATGATGCCACACAGAATAATTCAAACGCATATGCCCAAGTTAGTCAAACGTCACAACACACGTACTTATATACATGGAAACAACGCATAACTTCGTCGAACGCCAATCAACGCGCGGGAATGCACTTTTTCTGTAGCGATCCTACCCTACCGAATCGAGGCAATTCCTACTTTGTTTATTTTAGAGAAGAAACGGATAAGGTTCAATTATACAAAGTATTGAACGATGCCTTTACCTTGGTGAAAGAAGATTCAGTTAATATCTTAGTAAACCAATGGGACCAAGTTTATGTTACCTATAATCCACAAAGTGGGTTAATTCAAGTGTACCTAAATTCTGTGCACGTTTGTAGTTGGACCGATGCTAATCCGCTCCAACAAGGCACGGCTATTTCCTTGCGTTCTGGCGCGTGTACCGTAACATTTGATGAGGTTTATGTATATAAAAACCACTCACATAGCGAACAAATTACGGTTGGACCTGGGCAAGAAATCGCTCATCAAAGTGACCAACAACAAGAAAGTGGAAAGATTCGAGTTATTGCTATGGATAGCCTCGAAAATTGGAACGTTCCACATGAAACATTGGTTCAAGTGGACTGGACCGCGCCGGTACTTACAGCGTTGAATGATGGCGCTGCAAGCGATATAGACAGCGTGTACCAGCCAATTCTTGAAGGAAATTGGGTAGTAAACGACCCAAATTCGGGAATTAGCAGTGCCTTTTTTGATATTGGAACTACTCCGTTTGGGAATGACATTATACAAAACCAAAGCACAGCAAGCAATGCATTCATGATAAACTCCTTAAGTCTTACACCAAACACTATGTATTACACCTCGCTGACCTGTGGGAACCACGCGGGAATTAATGCTACAAGCTGTTCAGACGGGCAGCGATACATCAATCAAGCCAATATCGAGTTGGCAAATCCCTTAGTTAATATACTATTGTATCCGAATCCAATTCAAGAAGGAATATTACACATTGAGAACCTCCTGTTCCCTGTGGCAGTTGAAGTGTTTGACTTAAACGGAAAATTAATCTATACGCAAGAACTCCCCCATGATGGGAGCGTGAAGCTGTCAATAAACACGGGTCTGTATATCGTTAAACTTACTGGTAATGGGTATGAATTAACGAAGCAACTGGTTTCCTATTGATGTTCGTAAAAGGAAATTATTTTATCAGCGAGCACATCGCTCAGTTTGAAGTAACTTTCTTTGGTCCAGCCGCCTACATGCGGACTGAGCAACACGCGATCTGAATCAAGAAGGTATTGAAACGCCGCGGGTAGTTGATTAGCGAAAATGGATTCAAAATCTTTGGATTCATATTCAAGCACATCTAAACCTGCGGCTTTTATTTTATTAGATTCTAATGCCTTAATTAAGGATTCCGTATGAACGATTTTACCCCTGGACAAATTCAATAAGTAAAAAGGCTTTTTAAACGAATTAATAAAGGCCTCATTTACAAAAGCTACTGTTTCTTTGTTTTGCGGAATATGAAGAGAAAGAACATCTGCGGTATTAAAAATCGCTTCTAAGGTGCTTTCCTGAACAAAGGTATCGCCGAATCCTTGTTTGAATTTATCATAAGCCAGCACCTTCACATCGAAGCCCCTCAACTTCTTCGCGAAGGCAGCACCGTTATTTCCGTAGCCAATGATTCCAACCGTTTTACCATCCAATTCTTCGCCACGGTTTTCTTCGCGCTTCCAAATTCCCCGATTTATTTGTTCGTTTGCTTTACAGAGTTTATTCATTAAGGCGAGTAACATACCCAGTGCGTGTTCAGCCACCGCATTTCGATTTCCTTCGGGAGAATTAAACAACTGGATCTGATGCGCTTTGCAATATGCTGCATCAATATTCTCTAAACCGGAACCGGAACGCGCAATAAATGAGAGGTTTAGAAAGTTGGATAAGAATTCAGTATTTAAAAAAAATCTAGCACGAATTACAAAGCCTTGGACTTCATTTTTACGTTGCAACAAATCATCCATAGAAAAATGCGTTGCATCGATGCAATCAAAACCATTTCGAACTAATCGCTCTTGAAGTACCGGATGAACCTTATCAATAAAAAATACCTTCATGTATTACTAAAGTAAACAATGAAGTTGACATAACTAGCTGAAAGGCAAAAAAAACGGCTTTTATAGTTTGATTCTAATAAACTTTTTAAACACGTTCTTTGTGGTTTTACATTGAAAGGGTTGAAACGCGCTTAAATCGTTCGAAAATGTATTTTATCTTCCCAAATAGATTAAAAGTACAGAGATATCACTTGGTGAAACACCTGAAATCCGGGATGCTTGTCCAATGGTCACGGGTTGAATCTGTGTTAATTTCTCAACAGCTTCTGTGCTTAAACTTTTCAATTGGGCATAATTCAAATCCGAAGGAATTTGAACACGTTCCAATCGATGCATTTTTTCAGCGATTTCTTCCTCACGTTCTATATATCCTTCATATTTGACTTGAATTTCGGTTTGAACCACCACATCCTCACCTATATCATTGTTTATCAATGTATTAGATAATAAATTTGATGCGTTGGTGAGCATATCCATGGTGACTCCTGGTCTCGTTAATACGCTCGATAATTTTACTTGCTGCGAAATAGGCGCAGAGTCCAGTTGAATTAAATGAGGGTTAATTTCTTGAGGAGTAATGCCTATGGATTTAAGTTCTTTTTTAAGCCATTGGGTTTGTTGCTCCTTTTTAATTACTTGATCGTGTTGTTCCGAGCTAATCAATCCCAAGGCTTTCGCTTTGACGCTGAGTCGTAAATCCGCATTATCTTGACGCAACAAAATTCTGTATTCCGCCCTGCTGGTAAACATGCGGTAAGGTTCTTTCGTTCCTTTCGTTACAAGGTCATCAATTAACACACCGATATATGCTTCGCTTCGTTGGAGTGTAAACGGATCCTTACCATTTACAGCCAGGTGGGCATTTATGCCCGCCATCAGGCCTTGACATGCGGCTTCCTCATAACCTGTGGTACCATTAATCTGTCCGGCAAAATACAGTCCATTAATTAATTTAGTTTCTAAGGTATGTTTCAGTTGCGTTGGTGGAAAATAATCGTATTCAATGGCATACCCCGGTCTAAATAACTTGGCGTGTTCAAAACCAGGAATTGACTTTATCGCATTTACTTGCACATCTTCTGGTAAGGAGGTACTGAACCCATTCACATAGATTTCAACGGTGTTCCACCCTTCGGGCTCCACAAAAATTTGATGCCGATCACGGTCCGCAAAGCGATTAATTTTATCCTCAATGCTTGGACAATACCTTGGACCTGTACTTTTTATTGCCCCATTAAACATTGGCGATCGATCAAACCCAAGCCGTAACTTATCGTGTGTTTCGGGATTGGTATAGGTGATATAACAAGGTAATTGATGAGCCAACGCATTGGTGTCCCAATAACTAAATTTAGAGGGGTTTTCATCGCCGTGTTGGATTTCCATTTTAGTATAATCCAAACTTCTACCATCTACTCGAGGCGGTGTTCCGGTCTTCATTCTGCCAGACTCAAACCCTAAAGAAATCAGGTCTTCGGTTATTCCTGTAGATGCCCGCTCGGCAGCTCTTCCACCACCAAATTGTTTTTCTCCTAGGTGAATAATTCCATTAAGAAAGGTTCCATTTGTTAGTACAACAGCCCGACTATAAATGTTTATACCTAGACTAGTTTTAACACCAACAACCTTATTATCTTCTACAATAATACCCGTTCCCATATCTTGCCAGAAATCAACATTCGGATTTTGTTCCAAGAGGTAACGCCATTCAGCAGCAAACATCATGCGATCGTTCTGTGTTCTTGGCGACCACATCGCAGGACCTTTAGAAAGGTTTAACATTCTAAATTGCAAGGCACTTTTATCACTAACTATCCCAGAACCACCACCCAAGGCATCTATTTCACGAACGATTTGTCCTTTAGCGACACCCCCCATTGCTGGATTACAACTCATTTGAGCTATGGTGTTCATATTCATAGTAAGTAACAAGACCTTACTACCCATCTTGGCGGCGGCATTTGCGGCTTCACACCCGGCATGACCCGCACCAACTACAATAACGTCATAGGTATCTAACATGGTAAAATTGAATCATTGTTTCACGTGAAACAATTTATTTAAATAGTAGTTCTCTTTCTCGCGCATGAGTAAACAATCTGCATCTGTTTTATCGTTATACCCCACTAAATGCAGCACACCGTGATAACATACTCGGTGTAATTCCTCTGTAAATGGAACTTCCAATTGTTTAGCGTTATCAAGAATTCTATCCGTAGAAACAAACAAATCGCCGCTTAGCGTTTTTCCATCATTGTAGTTAAACGTAATAATATCCGTAAAATAATCATGGGACAAATGCTGCTTATTCAGCTCAAGTAGCTCTTCGTCTGTACAGAAAACAATCGTAATTTCTCCTAAATCACACCCTTCGGTTTCCACCAACACAGGAAGGGTATTAACCAAAGAGTCTAAAGGAAGTCCAGGAATTTCGTTCGAGTAATAATCAACTGAAATCATCGACGAAAACAAACATTTACCACGGTACCATTTTCATCATAACTAACTTCATCAGATAAGTTTTTCATAAGGAAAATACCACGTCCATTTTCTTTTAAAAGATTCTCAGGTGCGGTTGGATCTGGAATTATTTCAGGATCAAACCCTGTTCCTTGGTCCTTGACAGAAAAACACACCCATTCTTCGTTGTTGTGAACTCCAACATGTACAGATAAGGTTGCATCCAACTTATTCCCGTGGATGATGGCATTGTTTACCGCTTCTGTTACCGCGATTAAAATATTACCATACGCGTCTTCACTAAGCGCTAACTCACCACAAGCTACATCAATTAAACTTTCAACATCCGTAATGGAGGCTGGTGTTGAAGGTAGAGTTACTTCATGGATTAATTGTAATTGATGTTTCATGCTATAAATTTAATCAACTAAATTAAAATAAGTCTCAGCCTTTGATTTGTAGTAGATACTGAACGCAGGGTCTACCACACGAAGCATTTCAACTTGCTTTAATTTATCCCGATTGTACGTCTTAATCTCAATAAGGTTACTCTTAATTTGATCAACTCCCGTTTTAGATTCTCTTTTATCCTCAAACCCACGTTCCATCATTGCTTTTTCACTTTCCAGTAAGCGTGTCATAATATCCTTTTGTCGATTAATCATCTCCGGAGTAAAATTCTTATTTATCAAGTCCTTCTCTTGTTGTTCCAACTCCTTCAATAAAGGATTTAACTGATTACCCTTGCCTTTACCATCTTTATTCAATTCATTTTTTAACTGTTCCAAACGTTGACGTATGGCCGTTTGTTCTGCCGCCATTTTTGCAATTTCTTTATTACCCAATCCCAACATATTCATTCCCGATTGACCCGGTTTCATACCTGGACTATCACCCTCTTTGTCGCCCGGTTTTTTTCCTCCAGGATTTTGCCCTTTCTGCATTTTCTCTAATTGCTTCTTAAGCATTTCTTTCATGTCTCCTGGCGACATATTATTTCCTGGTTTAGGTTTTCCATTACCAGGCTTACTGCAACTTCCGCTGCTTTGCATTTGAGATTGCATCTGTGATTGCATTTGCTGTAAGGCCTCATTGAGTAACAAGGCTAAATTATTATATGCGGTCATGACTTGCTGTTCACTTTTCATTATATCCTGCTTCCTATGGTCATCAATGGCATCAACGGCCGCATTTTGTGAGAAATTAATGTCAGCTAATTCTTTATCTACAAAAGATGCTATCTTAGGTTGACGTTTTGCTAGTGCGAGTAAACTATCGCTTACTGTTTTTGTATCGGTATTAATTCGAATTTGTTCGCGACCTAATTTCTTGTACTTTGGATCCGTAGTATTCACTTTATTAAACTTACCAATGAGCGCTTCTTGATCAAAACTAAGTATCATTAAACTCTCTAAAATTCGTCGAACCAATTCCATGTCCTCCTCTTCCTGCTGCTGATTGGATTCCTGTTGTTGTTGATCCAACATATCCGCTAACTGCTCCATTTGGTCCGCTGCTTGCTGTTGGGATTCTTGAGATTTACTTTTCTTACCACTTTTAACCTCTTCTGAAGCATTTTTGAGCTCATTATCAATAGATTCTTCCAAGGCCTTAGAATCTTCTAAATTTAAGGGGCTTTCTAATTCCTTATTTAAGGCTTTAGTCTCTTCTAATTTCTTTTGAATTTCATCGAATCGTTTATTGATCTCCTCCTGTTTTTTATCCGCTTCCTCTTTACTTATTTTATCCGAAGCCATATCCTTTTTAAGCGCTTCTTGGTCTGCAGCATTCTCTTTGAGTTCTTTCTCTATATCATCTATCTTCTCGTTCACTTGCAACTTCTTTAGCATTTCCAAGGTGCGATCTAATTGCTTATTCATATTTTCAGCTTGCTGGTCCAATTTATTCATTTCCTTTTGAATCTCTTGGTCCGCCCGTTCATTGAATAATTTCTCTAAGTCTTCAAGTAATTTTTTTAACTCATCATCCATAACCTCTTCCAACAATTTTTCAATCATTTCTTGCTTTTCTAATAAGGCTTTATCTATTTCCGAAAGTTGATTCTTTTCTTGTGTAGTTTGCTCAAGTTGATCTTTTATCTGCTGAAGCTCATTCGCTAAGGACTTTTGTTCTTCTTGCAGTTGTTTTAACTGTTGCTTATTATTCCAATCATTTGATTTAGAATTAGTTAAATCTTTTTTAAGTTTATCCACAGACTTTTCAAACTCTTTTGTTTTGGATAAAATCCGTTCTAAATCTTGCTTTGTTTGGGCTTGTTGTTCATCCCGTTGCTCGTTTAATTCTTTGAGATCTGGTAATTGATACTGCCCCACATAGCTTTTAGTGCTTTTACTCCCGTTCACACCATCGTTATCCGATACTGTAAAAAAGTATTCGATTTTGTCTTCTAACTTTACCTCTTCTAGTCGAAAATCCACAGCAAAAGAAAAGTTACTTCGTGTTCCAGACTCAAAAGAAACAGGCAGTTTACGTGTCTTAATCGACTTTCCATTACGCAATATTGAATAATTAAAAGTTAAGGCAGATAAGCCGTAATCATCACCAATTTGACCACTGAAAAAGCGCAATCCCTCTTGTATGGAGTCTGTTGATTCACCAACCTGAATGCTTGGATGTGCGTCTTTAATCACAGCGATTTGAAAGGCCGATGAATCTACTTTATGTGAAAATAAGTTGGCTAAACGTATGGTTAATTTCTGCGTATTTCTTGCTTTAAGCTTATAAGTAAACGAGGAATTATTGAAGGTTTTAATTTCCTTAGCATGCTGAATTTCAATCCGTTCTGTATTCTTAGTGGATCCTGTCCATGTTAATTGACTTCCTTCTGGAACGGTAATATCACCAACATTTTGAATGACCTCGTCTTTCTTATTTAAATACGATGGATAGTGAATTTTAAGAGATACCTTACCTAACAAGCTTTTACCTGTTATGTTGTACTTATATTCCTTACTCTCATAACCGTTTGCTTCAAAATAAAAAGTTCCGCTTGTTTTTACTTTTTTCAGTACGAAATCATACCTGTTTTTTAAAGCACGTTGCATTAAGAATTTACCTTGATCCGAAACTAAATAAACTCTATCTGGAATTCGCTCTCCAGTTAAGGTCACTTGAATCGGAATATCTGAACCTTCTTCGTACGATGATTTACCATCTGTTAACTGGAACTTAAAAGGGAGAAATACCTGGTTAAACTGAATAATTCGATAGGTACCTTGCGTTAAAATAGCAGGAATAAAAATGATAAGAACCAATAAGGTTAATAGTGAAGGAAGCACATACTTTGCATATTTCTTGTTTAGAGACAAATCAATCGCAGCACTGAAATTAAAAACTTTTAATTGCGAAGTTTTCTGAGCAATGGAAGCCGTTAATAAATCTAAATTCTCATTAGCTGAAGTAGATTGATTTATTAATTGTAAGGTATTGAGCAAGCGGTCTGAAATATCCGGGAACATTTTGCCAATGTATGATGCCGCATCAACTTGTGTAATTCGCTTTATTATTCTAAGATACTGCCCAAAGGGTATAAGAAAAAGTCGAATAAAAACGATTAAATTCAATCCGATAAAACCAATTAAAAAACACAAGCGAATCCAACTCATCAACTCAAAGAAATAAGCAGCACTTGAAAAGAATAAATAACTAATTGAAAAAACGCCTAAGGAAATGATTCCGCCCTTCACCATGCGATTCAAATAGAATTTATCTACAAATTTTTCAATCTCTGCATATAAATTTAAAATGTCATCTTGTTGCTTGCTCATCTTGTGATAAAAGTAAAAATTCGAATCAATACTACCTAGTTAATTCTATTCACAGCAGTTAATTGTATTAAAAGATATTTATTTAAAAGAATTTTTATTAATTCTATTAAGGCTGTTCATTTGTGTAAAAATAAGATGCTTTTGTTAACCATCGATTACTATTAACGGGATTTCAACGGTTTATTAACATTAATTAATGCGAATATTCCCTTTATTACCTTTGTTTATGATTCCTTATTAACTTCTATGTATAACTTCATCGCGTGTATAAGTTTCATCTTTTAAGTAACTGATTTTCGTTAATAAGCGGTGCATCAAAAACGGAAAGAATCTTTAAACTTTTAGTACATATTATAATTACTTGTATATAGAGATAAAGGATTGAAAATTCCTAGCTTTTTCTTTGAGCATTTTTCAATACTAATTAACAAGCCTATACACATGTTATCAAATGACTAATTTTACCAAAAAGAACAACATGAATATCGCTATTGGATCCGATCATGCCGGTTTTGCATTGAAAACAAAGTTAATTACAACCTTAGAAGCGCAAGGGCATCAAGTAAAAGATTTTGGTTGTTTTAGTGAAGACAGTATAGATTATCCGGATTATGCGCATCCAGTGGCTGAAGAAATTGAGCAGAAAAGAGCAACATTAGGCGTTTTAATTTGTGGTTCTGGTAATGGAATTAGCATGACAGCAAATAAACATCAAGGCATTCGATGTGCGTTGTGTTGGAATCCAGAAATTGCTTCCTTAGCACGTCAACACAACGATGCAAATATACTTTCATTACCGGCGCGTTTTGTTACTGACGAAATGGCACATGAAATTCTCGCCGCATTTTTATCCGCTGAATTTGAAGGGGGGAGACATGCCAATAGAGTTTCTAAAATTGCGTGCAGTTAAACTCTGAACATCACGCTGGCTAATCGGTCTGCTGAAAGAAAGCCAGAATCCGTGAGCTTATACTGATTGTTTTCCAAGCGAAGGAACCCCTCTACCATGAGTTTTTTAAGTTCTTCTGCTTCTTTGCTACTTATACCCCCGAGCGATTGAAGTTTATCGAGCGACACTCCGTTGACGGTTCTTAATCCAGTTAACCAGCATTCATTCCATATATTATTTTCTGATAAAACCTCTAATTCAAACCATTGCTGTTGTTTTACATAGCGTTGATTATTAGATACATTCCACCTTCGTGTGTTTACTCCATCAAATGAGTGAGCGCCTGGTCCAATACCTATATATGGTTTTCCTTCCCAGTAGTTGGTGTTGTGTTTTGCTACTTGCCCAATTTTTGCATAATTGGACACTTCGTATTGTGTAAAGTTCCGGACCTTAAGTTCGTGTTGGATTGTATAAAAATGCTTAATTTGCATTTCATCATCTATTTCAGCGGTTTTACCCTGTTGAATCCAACGGTCTAATGCGGTATTCGGTTCTTTTGTCAAAGCATACGCTGAAAGGTGCTCAATGTGGAATAAATCCAACAGTTCTATTACCTTAAGTACATCACTAACTTCCTGATTCGGAACCCCATAAATTAAGTCAATAGACAAAGAAAAACCGTAGGCTTCCAATAATTTTAAGGCGCTTATTGATTGTTCAACGGTATGATTTCTATTCATCCAGCGCAAAATATCTTTATTTACGGATTGAATACCTAAGCTTATTCGGTTAATACCAAGCGTTTTCCATGCACTTAAATTGGCTTGGGTAACATCCTCTGGGTTTGCTTCAAGGGTTAATTCCACCAACTGATTACCGGCAATTCGCAAGGGCTCTTTTAAGAGCATTTCGAGCTCCTTTGGTGTAAGTAAACCCGGCGATCCACCCCCAAAATATATAGTCTCAATGGGTTCATTTATCTCGTTTAACCGTTGGTTAAATTCGCTGGACATTAATTCAAGCAATGGCGTTCTATATCCACTAAAGGTGGTTGAAAAATGAAAATCACAATAGGTGCATTTCTTTCTACAAAATGGGACATGAAAATAAATCCCCGCCAAAGCAATTAGTTTTTAATTACCTGAATTTGTCCGGATCTCCCGTTTTCAAATATGCAATCCAAGAAATACATTCCAATGCTTAGATTTTCTAATGAAATATTGAATTGGGTAGTTTTTACCACGTGATTTTCAATGATTCGTTTTCCCTGAATATCGCTCAGTGAATACGATGTGACAGGTGAAGAAGAAACCCAATGAATTAACTCATGACTTGGATTTGGATAAACAGTAAACGTTTCTTCGTTTAATGAATTTACGCCGCCGCCGGTTACGCAAAAATTAAGTGTTGTTGAGGCTCCGAAGTCTGAATTAGCTTCAGAAATTCCCGTTAACGAATCACCGAGTGTAGAAATTAAAACGCTTCCACTGGTTTGACACCACGGTAAGCCGTAAATCCCATCGCCATAAGAATCTTCAATCACATAGGCATAACATCCAAAGTCTAAACACCACGTTTCCGTAACCAAGCCCGCCGCATCGTCTTGATATCCACTACCCGAATAAATTACAGTACCTGTAGCATTTTGGAGTTCCCAGGAGGTTTCAGACCCGTAACAATCTAAAGTAAGACCCAATATAACAGACTGTCCGTTTAACACCACATTTAAGGTACTGCTTTGTGTATTGTTTACATTGTTTTCGTCAACTCCGGTATTTGGATTACCGACGATTGCGTTAAACGTATGTATTCCGTTACTCAGACTAGCTGTAGGTAGTGTTATGGTTGTGGATTGCCATTGAGCAAGTGATCCAGTCCAGTTGTAAGTAAGGTTGTTGTTTCCGTCAAACCCATAGGTAATCGTTACTGAAGTTAAGGTAACAGCGCCACCGTTTGCAATGGTTACGGTTGGCGTTACTTCGGCGCTACAAAAGGTTCCAGAGACTCCACCAACGGCTGATACTATCGGGTCAACTTGAATTGGAACACCGCCAGAAGGATCGTATCCATTAACAAATGTAGCGTTTGACTGCGTTGGGTCTAACCAATACTTGAGTTGGTTTGTACTATCGCTGTTCGCTGGGGTCCAAGAATAACTAATTTTTCCATATTCATCCGATAATACAGGTGCTCCACAGGCAGATGCTCCCCCGTGTAATTGACCAATGATTCTATGGTTTTGATCAAACAAAGGAGACCCTGAAGACCCACCCTCAGTAACACCTTCATCCCAACTTGTTACTCCCCAGTGTGAATTTGCGGGACTTCCACCAAAGGTTGTGGAAATAAGTGGGTTATTTTCAAACGATATTTTCTTAATGTCACCGGATGGATGATGGATACCAACAGCTGAAGTAGGTGTGTTCCCGGAATTATCCCAGCCATTAAAGTAGGGTGTATATGCCGCCGGTACGGTTCCTCCTTGCAGACCCCCTGTAATTTCAACGAGGCAAAAATCAGAAGCACTTGCTCTAGCGCGTAAAACGCCTCCACTCAAGGATTGAAATGTGGGCTCCGTGGCCGGGTTATTACATCCCGCGCTTTGCCAATTAAATCGAAAAACCCAGGTAGCAGGATTACTGAAGCAATGGTTGGCTGTAAGAACATAAGGCTTACCATTATTCAACGAATTATTGATTAAGGAACCTGAACAAAACCCGCTGTTTCCGGAAACCAGCATAACCACACCGTTTCGCTCTAGTTGCCAAGGTCCACCTTGCGGACAATTCACATTCAGGTTACAGTTTCCAGAACTTCCAAAGGCTTTTTCATGAAATTCCCTAGCTGTTCTATACCCGTGCGTTACGTTGTTAAGTTGCACATGACCCTTTTCATTGCTTGCCGGTACATAATATTCAATGATCACCTCATCTCCAGGAACCAATTCAGTACCCAGTTGTCCTTCATAAAGATGTTCTTGAGTGAATTTACCAAGAATGAATGTTTTATCTGGATTGTAAACATAGAGTTCATTTCCAGTAGGAATTTCTGTTTGATTAAAGGCAAGGTTGATGGTTAATGCTTCGGGGCATTTGATTCGAACCAACCAAATTAAGTCTCCGTTTTTTGCTTGTATCCAGGTGCCATTAGAACTGCTGTTAATTTGTGTGGGGTGATTGAAACCAAATCTCCACGGTTGTTCTCCTTGTTCATCTAAGATTAAATCTTCTTGCCTTAAGGCTTCGACATCAGGGGTAGGATACGTAATTAACGGAATCGTTTTCCATCCTGCTTCAGGAAAGTAATGTCCTGTACCTCCGTTTCCTTGTTGTGCAAAGCTCCCGTGAAAAGCTGTTAATACACTCAAAAAGAATAATAATTTTTTCATAACGTATTAGTTTTTAGGTGGGGTAACAACACGCTTAATTCCACAGCCTTTAGGCTCCGAGGTGTTGGGTTTGATTTTTTTTCCTTTTCCGTGGGCTTTAATCGCATTAAATAAATAGGATTGATCGCTCTTTCTGCCTTTATCCCATGAATTATCAATGGAACCCGTATAAATCAATGTTAATGTTTGGTCAAAAAAGTACACATGGGGCGTGGTTTTAGCTCCAAACGCATTCGCTAGTGCGGCTTGTTCGTCTACCACATAAGGCATCGTGTAATTTTGTTCTTTTGCGTGTTTTACCATTTCCTCGTAAGAATCTGCTTGGCTACGTTTCCCTTCGTTTGAATTAACCAACACGAAACCTATATCATTAGCCAAGGCTTCATTATATAAGGAATCATATTGCTTTTCCCAACCCGGAAAATCATCTGAACCCACTACAAATGGACACGAATTGCAGGAAAAAATAACAATTAAGCCCTTGTCTTTTTTTAGGTTGTTTAAGTTATATATGCTGCCATTAACAGATTTCATATCTACTTGCTGCATTGGTGCCTTATCCTTGACACGTAATTGCGCCCAAGTGCTTATGGTAAATACGATAAAAGCGGTGCTAAAAAGTAATTTCATGTGAATGTTAATATATTGCAAGATTAGTTAAAAATTAATGGCAAAGCAATTAAAATGAGAATAATTGAATGGTTATCTTTGCTTGATGAACGAGAAAAAAGGACCTGTGGTTATTGGGATTTGTGGCGGAAGCGGCTCTGGAAAAACCACCTTACTTAGGCGTGTTGCTGAGGAGTTTTCGCAGTTGAATCCTGCCTTGTTCACCATGGATAATTATTATCACCCGATTGAAGAGCAACAACTGGATGAAAACGGGATAGTTAATTTCGATTTACCAACGGCGTTGAATGAAGCACAATTAACATCCGATCTAAGGACTTTAGTGTCTGGTAAACAGATTGAGGTGAAGGAATATTTTTTTAATACCACGCCTGTTAAAAATGTATTACTAACTATTCAGCCGAGTGAATTGGTGCTTGTAGAAGGCTTGTTTTTATATCATTACCAAGCGGTTCATTCAATGCTTGATTATTCAGTTTTTGTTGATGTTGAACACGCCATTCAATTGGACCGAAGAATTTATCGTGATCAAGACAACAGGGGGTATAAGCGAAGTGATATAATTTATCAATGGGACAACCATGTGATGCCTTGTTATGACTCATTTATTGCGCCATATGTTTCGATGGCTGATTTTCATTTTCGCAACGACCATCGCGCTGAAACAGATTTTAATTTACTCATGGATTCGCTTCGCGGTTTAATACACACGAAACAATCCTAATCTAACAGGTGTTATAAGCTTATGAAATATTGCAATAACCCGTATCAACAAATCCGATTGCGTGCTACAGAAGTACAAGTAGGGGATTTGCGATTAGGCGGCGACTATCCCATACGAGTACAATCAATGACCACCGCAGACACCGCGGATACCTTGTCCTCTGTGGAAGAATCGGTGAGAATGTTAGAGGCGGGGTGTGAATTGGTTCGGTTAACAGCGCCGAGTAAAACGGAAGCAGAGAATTTAAATGAAATTAAACACGCATTACTTGCCCTGGGCTATAACCAACCCTTAGTTGCTGATATACATTTTACGCCGAATGCAGCAGAAATTGCTGCGAAATATGTAGAAAAAGTTCGTGTAAATCCAGGGAATTACGCGGACAAAAAGAAGTTTGAAACGCTGGAGTATACGGATGAGTCCTACAGCGCTGAGTTGGTTCGAATTGAGGAGAAGTTTACCCCTTTAGTGATTCTATGTAAATCCTTAAATCGCGCGATGCGCATTGGCACCAACCACGGTTCTTTATCGGATCGTATTTTAAGTCGTTACGGAGATACCCCGGAAGGCATGGTGGCATCAGCGTATGAATTTATTGAGGTATGCGAGAAAAACGGATATTTCAATTTGGTGATTTCCATGAAGGCGAGCAACACCTTGGTCATGGTTCAAGCCTATCGCTTGTTAGCGAGTGAAATGATTAAACGCAAGCGCGTGTATCCTTTACATTTGGGTGTGACGGAAGCTGGTGACGGCGAGGATGGAAGAATTAAATCTGCGGTTGGAATTGGGGCCTTATTGATTGATGGATTAGGGGATACGATACGCGTTTCTTTAACCGAAGCTCCTGAATTTGAAATCCCGGTGGCTCGAAAGTTAATAGACCTTACACGATTAACGAATGTCTTACCCATCCCTGAATATCCGGAAGAACTCCCTTTTAATCCATTTTCTTTTGAACGCAGACCTTCTGTTTCATGCGCTACAATTGGCGGTGGGCAAGTACCTGTAGTTATTGCTGATTTTTCAAGTAATACGGCAATTACTCCAGCTAACCTTTATGCTGCAGGATATGTTTATTCTCCATCCTTAGATAAATGGAACATTCAAGATGCGGCAGCTGATTTCTTATACCTTGGCAATCAATCCATTGATTTTGAATTACCTGGAACCTTGAGGGTATTGGTTGATGGAAAAACATGGTCCTCAACCGCACAAAATATCCCGGGTTATTTTCCGGTGATTTCAATAAGAGATCGCCACACTATTTCTTCCCAACACGTTTGCTTTTGTGAATCAAGTCCAGAGGAGTTATCCGAATACCTAGAAAAGTTAAATCCGCAGGACGTCTTGGTGTTAACTTCGTCTTATGACAATAGCGTGCAATGGATGCGATGGGCTTTTATGCTATTGAAACAAGCCAATAAAGCCAATCCGGTTATCTTCAAATTAACCATTGAAACAGAAAATGAAGAAACATTCCAATTGGAAGCCGGTGTTAAAGCGGGGTCTTTATTTGTGGATGGGCTTGGCGACGGAATTTGGTTAACTGCACCAAATCAACCCAAAACAACCGTTAATTCAACGGCGTTTGGGGTATTACAAGCTACGCGTCTTCGCACATCGAAAACGGAATATATTTCTTGTCCAAGTTGTGGAAGGACCCTGTTCGATTTACAAGAAACCACGGCCAACATTAGAAAAAGAACCAGCCATTTAAAAGGATTGAAAATAGGAATTATGGGATGCATTGTAAATGGTCCTGGAGAAATGGCCGATGCTGACTATGGATATGTTGGATCTGGTCCGGGAAAAATAACCCTTTATAAAGAAAAAGAAGTAGTTCGAAAAAATGTGAATACGATGGAGGCGGTGGATGCCTTAGTTGAATTAATCAAAGAACATGGCGATTGGGTAGATCCTATATCGGAATCGCTATAAACAATGTATCGTTGAATATTCATGGATAGTCGTTGTTTTTAATTGCTTGTGCGTTGTAATTTCGCTTCATGACGGATTCTATCGAAAAATATACAAAACGAGGCATACGAAGCAGTTACCTTTCTACCATTATTGGAATTTCATTAGTATTATTCTTAACTGGTATTGTATTAAGTGGCTCTATGGCGCTTCAATCGATTCAAAAACAAGCAAAAGAGAGTATTCAGTGTGATATCTTTTTTAATGCAGACGTTAAGGATTCCGATATCAAGCAAATAGAGGCTCAAATTAAATCATGGCCGGAATTAAAGCGCGTTTGGTTCGTTTCTGCAGAACGTGCTGTGGAGGAATTTACAGGAGATGGGTCGGAAGACATTAAGGTGTTGTTTGAAGAAGAAAACCCACTTCCGCCATCGCTATGTTTTTCACCGAAGGAAAAACATGCAACCAAAACTGGTCTTATCACCATCAAAAAAAAATTACTTAACTCATACAAAGATGTAATCGATGAGGTAAGTTACGATGCGTCTTCCGTGGAGCGGGTAAATCTAGGATTTAAGCAGTTTGTAATTCTTTTTATATCGATTGCCCTTTTGCTTATTGTAATTGCGGTGGCAATGATAAACAACACCATTCGTATGGCGCTTTATTCGCGTCGATTTACCATAAAAACGATGCAGTTGGTGGGGGCCACATCGGCCTTTGTTCGCAAACCATTCTTGGTTCAAGCGATCCGCAATGGACTAATTTCAGCAATGATTGCGTTAGTTTTACTGGTTACTGTTTTTTACGCCTTGAATAATACCCTTGAAACAATCGACTTAACCTTTTCACTAATTAATCTATTAATCTTAATTGGTGGATTGATTGCCACCGGTGTTTTTATTACTTTCGTGTCCACATGGTTCGCATTAAACAAGTATTTGCGAATGAAATTGGACAAATTATATTAGTATGAGTAAGATTAAACATTTTGGGTTCAACCCTAAGAATTATAAGTTTTTGATTATTGGTTTAATCATTAACATCCTAGGATTTGTTTTAATGATCGGTGGTGGTTCAGAGGACCCAAGCAAGTTTAATGGGGATGAGCTTTTTAGTCCAATTCGAATTACTTTGGCACCCTTTCTAATTGTTTTAGGGTATGTGGTGATTTTTTATTCCATCATGAAAAAAAATCCCTCAGACGAAAGTAACCAAGGGGATACCCCAAAATTAAACTAGTTCATGTCAATTCTTCATGCATTAATTCTTGCACTCGTTGAGGGTTTAACCGAGTTTTTACCTGTTTCGAGTACCGCACATTTATTGTTTACTGAAGAATTACTTGGAATCCAACAAAGTGAATATGTAAAAATGTTTACAGTTTCAATTCAGTTTGGAGCTATTTTGGCGGTGGTTGTCGCGTATTGGAAACGGTTTTTTATAAACATCCAATGGACATTTTATCGGGTGTTGGCCATCGCCGTGATTCCCGCCTTAGTATTAGGTAAACTATTTGATGATACAATCGAATCCGTATTTGAAAAGCCGCTTATTATTGCTGTTGTGTTGATTTTAGGGGGCGTGGTTTTATTGTTTATCGACCGAATCTTTTCAAATCAAGCAGAAATTAAAGACCAAGAGGTTTCTCTCCGAAAGGGCTTGTTTATAGGGCTTTGGCAATGTTTAGCGATGATGCCCGGCGTAAGTCGCTCTGCCGCTTCTATTATTGGTGGAATGCAACAAGGGTTAAATAGAAAATCTGCGGCAGAGTTTAGTTTCTTTTTGGCCGTGCCGACCATGGCTGCGGTAACGCTTTATTCTGTGTTTTTAAAGGATTGGTGTGTTGATGGGTACGAAGTGAAAGGATTTGAAATGATCTTAAGTTCTACGGAAAACACCCTGGTATTTCTGATTGGAAATGTAGCCTCATTTATTGTGGCCTTTATTGCCATCAAAAGTTTCATTTCATTTTTACAGAAGTATGGATTTAAAGTTTGGGGAATTTATCGCATTGTGGTGGGTGTTATTTTGTTCGCCCTATTTATAAATCAAGCTCCGAACGAATCCGACCAGCAAAAGAAGCCGTCGTGCGAAACTCAACGTTCTGCTAAGCGATGAATTTCCAAGAAGGCGAAGTATTGTTAGTGGATAAGCCTTATGGGTGGACATCCTTTGATGTGGTAAATAAAATCCGTTGGAACCTAAAACAAGCGCTTAAGGTTAAAAAAATTAAAGTAGGTCATGCAGGTACCCTTGATCCACTGGCGACCGGATTACTCATCATATGCACCGGCAAACAAACAAAAAACGTAGAGACCTACATGGCGGATGAGAAAACATACACCGGCACGTTTTTACTAGGCAAGACCACTCCGTCATTCGATTTAGAAACGGAGTACAATCAAACCTTTGATATCGATCATATCACACCGGAATTAATTAATGAAGTTGCTTTTGGTTTTCTAGGCGAACAAACACAAACAGCTCCGGTATATTCAGCAAAACAAATCGATGGCAAGCGCGCGTATTTATTTGCTCGAGCGGGAAAAGAAGTTACCATTAAAGCACATCAAATCACCATCAGTAAATTTACGGTTAACACCGAACGTTTTCCGGAAATAGACTTTGAGATAGCATGTACTAAAGGAACGTATATTCGTTCCATTGCTCAAGATTTTGGCCTACGTTTAAATGCCGGGGCGACCTTGATTGCGTTGCGTCGAACAAGGTCTGGACGATTTACCATTGACCAAGCAGCATCCGTTGATCAATGGATTCAACAAATTAACCCAAGCGCCGAATCGGTTCTTTAACGTGTTTCAGTTTTTCACGAACTTCACGGATATAACGTGAATACATGTCAATTTTTTCTTTATATCCGTTTTCTTCCGCGCGATGCAATCTTTTTTGAAGGTAATGTAAGCGCCGTCCCAGTTTGAATTTGTCCCATTTGGTGATGATCCGTTTCATAGTATGAAGAATTAAACGTGAATACTCTTGTCCGTTGACTTAGTTGTAAGGTAAAAATTTAAATAGCAAGAAAAAGTCAATAAACGTTAAATGGCATTTAGGGCTTAAAAACGCAAGTTCAATACAATGTTACAGAAGCGATTACGCGGTTTAATGAACAGGTTGATAACAAAAAACACTTGGATATCCTCCCCTAAAAATGTACATTCGCTTAAATTCTACCCTATGAACAAACGTATATACTTAGTTGTGTTTTCGCTTTTTTTAGCAATTACAGCTTTTTCTCAATGTGAAATTATTTATGTAACTACGAGTGGTTTACCAACGGGCATTGGTTCACAGAACGACCCCATGGATTTAACGACGGCGTTTACAACCGCGCCCAATGGCAGTTACATTAGAGTGGCTGCAGGAACGTATACCATACAAAGTTCATTAACCTTAAATGGTCAGAACGTGGTGGTTGAAGGTGGATTTCTAGATACCTTGGCTTGGACTAAAACCAGCTTAGCGGGTGCTACCACTATTTTGCGATCAAATCTTAATCCGGCAGGTCCCACCAATGCACTTCGTTTATCAGCCATAGAATTGGTTAATAAAAGCGGGTTCCGCTTCCAGGATTTAACGATTCAAACAGCGAATGCGCCCGCACCGTCACAAGCACAGCCTTATGGCGTTTCGGTGTATGGAATTTATATGGATAGTTGTTCTTCATACGATTTAGTTCGCTGTCAAGTATTAGCAGGTGCTGCTGGAGCAGGATTAAGCAGTTCGGTAGGGTCTAATGGGGTTAATGGCGGAAATGGTGCACAAGGAGGTTCAGGAAGCTGTAATGGAGGAGATTGTACTTTCGGTAGTGGAGACCCTGGAGGAAACGGTGGTATTGGCGGTCAAGGCGGCGGCGGCGTTGCGGGTGGTGCAGGAGGAGCCCAACAAACAGGAAATTCGAATCCTGGTTCTGTGGGCTTGGCAGGAACAGGAAGAAATGGAGGCTCAGGTGCAGGAGGCGGTGCAGGAGGAGATGAGTGTTCTAATAATAATGCTGGATTAGGGGCCGTTGGTGGCGCATCAGCATGTGGAAATGGAGGTGCTGCAGGAAACAAAGGAAACGAAGGGGATCCGGGAGGAAATGGAACTGCCGGAGGAAACGGTGTGGCAGGAACGGCAGGAGTGCCTGGTGCGAATGGGCCATCAGGAACCAATCAAGCTGGTTTTTGGGCCCCAGGAACTCAAGCCGCTAACGGTACAGATGGATGCGGCGGTTCTGGTGGCGGTTCTGGTGGCGGCGGTGGACGTCAGACCTGTACTTTTTGCAATAATGGTCCAGGAAATGGTGGATCTGGCGGCGGCGGCGGTGGCCAAGGCGGCCAAGGTGGTCAAGGCGGATATGGTGCCGGAAGTTCGTTTGGAATTTATATTAATTACAACGGCGCTAATGGAAATCTCTTAGATTGTTATATTCAGGCAGGTGCTGCAGGCACTGGCGGTGTTGGTGGAAACGGAGGTACTGGTGGAAATGGCGGTTCAGGCGGTGGCGTTCAGGCTACGTGTACAGCAGAAATTGGTGATGGTGGAGCCGGTGGAGCCGGTGGGGCTGGCGGAGCAGGCGGCAAAGGAGGCGATGGCGCGAATGGAATTAGCCAAGCAGTGTTCCTTGTTTATGGGGATACACTGTTAAATCAAATAGATACCTTTAATTTACAAAATCAACCGGTAATTCATGTGTCTTATGTGTTATGTTCTAATGCTACCATGATCGCAGAGGCAATCGGTGCAAGCACGGTACTTTGGGGAATCAGTACGCCGATTTCAGTTTCAAATAGCACAACGAATCCAAGTAATTTTGTAAACGGGGCCACGGGATATACTACAATCGATGCGCAAGTGGATGCCTTGGCGTCAACAACGTACCGCGATTTCATTTATATTGGTTGCGCAAGTCAAACCAGCGAATCAACCCAAACCATCTGTCAAGGAGAACAAGTATTGTTTAACGGACAATATTACACCCAAGCGGGAGATTATACCGCAACCTATAATACAATACAAGGATGTGATAGTTTGGTTACTCTTCATTTGTTTGTAGACCAGATAACGAATACGGTTGCTCTGAATCCCTCGAATGGTACGGAGCTTTTGTGTTCGAATACAACGGGATTAACGTATCAATGGATAAATTGCACCACGGGCGCAAGCTTACCTGGGGCAAATGGTACTTCGCTTTTAGTAACGCAGAACGGAACGTATGCGGTGATTAGCACCAACGCCGGAGGCTGTTCAGACACTTCAAATTGCGTCACCGTCAATAACATTGGCTTAGATGAAATGTCTTCAGCACCGTTTAGCGTGGCGCCAAATCCGGTAGTTAGCGAACTAGGTATAAGCTTCGCAACAGATTTTTCGGGTCAACTGACGATCACAGATATGGGAGGAAAAATACTTTTCGAAACCCAAGTAATCAATCAAAAAGAAGTGACCACCCACTTAGATGCGCCACAAGGTATTTATTTTGTAAACGCAGCAGATAAGCAAGGCGTTAAAACCGTTCGAATTATTAAATTGTAATACGCTTTACATAGATATGAAAAACGCCCTCATGGGGCGTTTTTCTTTTAATACTAATCTTGATTTATCTTCCGTCTCCGTCGAGCAGGTTTCCTAAGCCCCCAAGCAGACCAGAACCCTCTTCTTTTCGGGTCCCCGTGCCATAGGCTAATATTCTTGATGCAAGCCGTGAAACGGGTAAACTCTGTAACCATACTTCTCCTGGACCTGTAAGCGTAGCAAAGAATAAGCCCTCTCCACCAAACAAGGTGTTTTTTATTCCACCTACAAACTGAATATCATAATCAATAGTTTGTGTATATGCGACAATGCATCCGGTGTCAATTCTAAGCGTTTCTCCTGGATTCAGGGTGCGTTTCATAACGTATCCACCCGCATGACAAAATGCTAAGCCATCGCCTTCCAGTTTCTGCATAATAAATCCTTCGCCACCAAAAAGTCCCGTGCCCAGTTTGCGTTGAAATTCTATGCCTACCGAAACCCCCTTGGCCGCGGCAAGAAAGGAATCTTTTTGACAGATTATTTTTCCGCCATACTGTTGTAAGTCGATAGGAATGATTTTACCCGGATAAGGGGAGGCAAAGGCCACTTTTGCTTTTCCCGAACCAGTATGCGTAAAGGCCGTCATAAACAAGCTTTCACCCGTTAATAAGCGTTTACCCGCACCCCATAATTTATTCATGAATCCGCTTTGCTGCTGTGAGCCATCACCAAAAATAGTTTCCATTTGAATTCCTGGATCCATGTACATAAAGGACCCCGAT
>CANHSL010000014.1 GCA_947463385.1 Flavobacteriales bacterium | reverse complement strand
GCGTCGTGTGACCCGGTAGATGGAAATCTTGTAGGGGTTAAAGGGCGAGACACCTTCTATCCGGATATTTTAGGCCCAGGAAAAGTGCCTTATGGAATGGTTTACATTCCCTCAGGTGCCTATCAGGCGGGTCAGAATGACAAGGATATCATGGGATTGCATACTACCCGAAACCGAACGGTTTCAGTTCAAGCATTTTATATGGATGCATCCGAAATCTCAAACAACGAATATCGTCAGTTTGTGCATTGGGTGAAAGATTCCATTGCGCGTGAGAAATTATACCGCAGAATGTCTTCGGATGACGCGGAGCAATGGGTGAATGTTCCAGATGATTTCTTCAAAGAGCCTTACAGAACAGTCCTAAATATGGGTTCAGATGTTCAGGGTGGAAACAATCCTTTTGATCCGTTTTTAAACACAGAGTCCTCGGAAGATTTAGACCGTGCGTATTTAATGTTAATGGGGTACTCGCAAGCTGGTAAAAAAGGCTTGGCGCAAGGCTTTTTTAATTTTAAGGATGAAAAAGGTATTCCAAAAGATCGGGAGAACTTAGACATTACCCTAAACCCTGATGAGGTTTCTGCCATTTTTAGTACGTACTCTAGCGTTGATAAAAAAGGAAAAGTTGACGACAAAAGCAACAAGGATGCTGCCGAATATAAGAAGGTTACAGACGTTCAAGGTGGACGTGTTGAAAATCGCAAGTATTTTCAGTTAAATTGGGAAACTCCGGTAGATTATACAGATCCAGAGACCTTATTTTTACTTTCGGACATGTACGTTTCTAAAGACGAGCAGTTTTTTAATAACAAGCAAATTGATACGCGTTTGTTATATTACGATTACGTGTGGATAGACTATAAAGAAGCGGCGAAAAGAGGAAAAGTAAAAACCGCGCGCAACGCGTATGATGGTACAATTAACGATCCAAACTTGCCTTCAGTTAATAGAAGAGACCCACTTTCCAAAGACGATAAATCGAATGGCTTACACCGATCTACCTTGACGGATGATGGTACTGAATTGAAATATGATGGAACAGTTTCTCCGTTTATTGATCAAACTACGGGAGAATATGTGGTAGATACTTCAGGAAGATCAATTCCCAAAGACGATAAAGGAAATGTATTGGTTGATCAAGATTTTTTAATCAATCCAGGACAAGACTTAGATTTAGGGTACACCAACAGTAAAGGCCAACACAACGCGATTCGCGGGCATTCTGATCGTAGCCGTTACATTATTAAGGAGCGTATTAATGTATATCCGGACACCTTATGTTGGGTTAGAGACTATACCTATTCCTACCATGATCCAATGGCGGAAAATTACTTCTGGCATACGGCATATGACAATTATCCAGTGGTAGGTGTTACGTGGTGTCAAGCTAAAGCCTTTTCGGTGTGGAGAACTCAGTTATATCATAGCTGGTTGCTTGCAAACGGTGATTTATATGTAAATGACTTCCGTTTACCGTCTGAGGTAGAATGGGAGCGCGCTGCGCGTGGAGATCTTGAATTATCTCAATATCCATGGGGTGGGCCATATATTCGAAATGCCAACGGGTGTTTCTTGGCAAACTTTAAACCAATGAGAGGACGTTATTTTGAAGATGGTGGATTCCATACGGTAAAAGTATACTCTTACAATCCAAACGCCTTTGGTTTGTATTGTATGGCTGGTAACGTAGCAGAATGGTGTAATACCGCATTTGATGAGTCTGCATATGAATTCACGCATGACATGAACTCAGAATATGTGTATGATGCTAAAGATGCCGATCATCCGGTTAAAAAACGTAAAGTTATTCGTGGTGGATCTTGGAAAGATATAGGTTATTATTTACAGAATTCAACAAGAACGTTTGAGTATCAAGATACTGCTAAATGTTATATCGGATTCCGTAATGTAATGACGCATTTAGGTCGAGGTGGTAAAGACTTAGACGCTGAGAATGGTGAAGAAATCCAAATGGATATTCAATTAAAGTAAAATCTGTAACAATTAAATAAATCAAAGTTTAACAATTAAATTCAATTATTATGAGTGGTAAAAAAGGTGGTTTTTTTGCATCCAAAGGGTACAAAAATTTAATGAAGTATGTATATGGTTATGGTGCAGCAATCGTAATTATCGGGGCCTTGTTTAAAATTCAGCACTGGCCTGGAGCTGACTTAATGTTAATTGCTGGTCTATCAACAGAGGCTATTATCTTTGGTTTGTCAGCCATGGAACCGCTTCATGCCGAACCAAATTGGGCTGTATATTACCCATACCTATTACCAGAAGATGAGCGTCCAGAAGGACAAGACATTAATGCCTTTCCTAAGCCGCATGAAATTGCAGGTGGTAAAGGTTCAGGTGGTGGTGGTACCACTGAAATGGTAGCTGAAATGATGGAAAAAGCTAAAATTGATCAGGCCTTATTAGATCGTCTTGGAAACGCAATGCGTGATTTAAGCAATAACGCGGAACAACTAAAAAGTGTTTCTTCTGCTGCTTCAGCTACAGATTCTTATGTTTCTTCATTGGAAGAGGCGTCTAAGAAAATGTCTAGCCTTTCTGAAGCATATGAAAGAGCTTCCTCTTCAATTGCTGGTCTTACCTCAAACACAGCAGATGGAGCTTCTTTTGGTGAGCAAATGCAAAAAGTATCAACGAACTTGGCTGCGCTTAATAACGTATATGAATTGCAACTTCAAGGTTCTTCTGCCCATTTGGAGGCAACTCAAGGGTTCCAAAAACAAGTTGCAGACATGATGCAAAACCTTTCTGCTTCTGTTGACGACACGAAATTGTACCGCGAAAACATGGCCATGTTGGCTCAAAATCTTACGGATTTGAACAACGTATATGGTAATATGTTGAAGGCGATGCGTGCCTAACAAGAATTTTCTATCAAGTAGTACGAATTAAAAAAATTAGAAAAAATGGGTGGTGGTAAGGAAACGCCAAGGCAGAAAATGATTGGTATGATGTACCTAGTTTTAACTGCACTTTTGGCCTTAAACGTAGCAAAAACGATTCTTGATGCCTTTGTGGCGATTGAAGAGAATATTCAAATAGCGAATATCAATGAATATGCACGTGGCTCGGAAAAATACGATCTTATAAAAGAGAAAGCCACAGGGAACGAGTCCAGCGAGAAAGCGAAGGAAGTGTTGAAAACGGTTCAGAAAATCGATGACTTAGCAGCTAAGAATGTTCAGATGATCGACAAGATTAAGTTACTTGTTTTGATGGAATGTAAAGAGGATGTTAAAATTGGAACAGAGAAAGATGAGGCGATTGTTTTAAAGGATAATGGAAGAGAAGGGATGACATTGAATTTAGATCCTAAGAATCCTGGAGTTAAGAATAATCCGTACCCTTTATTGCCTATACGCATGAGTTTGCATCATGTGGAAGGTAAAGACAAATACGATGAGGGGATGCGGGTAATGGGTATCGCAAGTTCAGAGGCGTTGGTAAAGCCAGATCCAAAGGCGCATGGAATGGAGATATGGAACTCAATGCTTGATTACAGAAACCAAATTTGTCAATTAATCTGTGAATCTGGAAATACAATTTCCAAAATAGATTCAATGAAAGATTCAAAAGGTAAAAGCGTGAGTTTCACATTTAATGATCCTAAGATCAATAAATTCAAGGATAAGGATGATTTGCTTGCCCAATTGGAGCCGGCATTGAAATCCTTGGCAGTGGATAACAAGCCTACAGGTGAAATGGACATTATTCGTGAAGTTTATTTAAGCTTAACGAAGAATGAAATGGTGCCAGAAGGTGAGAAAATGTTGCATTGGATTGGTAAAACTTTTGACCATGCACCCTCTGTAGCGGTTTTAGCTTCTTTATCCAGTATTCAAAAGGAAATCTTAACAGCTAGAGCAACAGCCGTTGCTTATTTGCAAGAGAAAGTTGGAGCAGGTGAGTATTCTTTTAACAAAGTAATGGCCTTAGCCTATCCGGATCAAGCTGTGGTAAACGGTGGCGAAGAATTTACGATGTCTGTGTTAATGGCTGCTTTTGATACAGAAAGACAACCTATGGTTAAACCGGATCAGGGGACTGCTGTACCAGCTAAACAAGGTGTAGGTATCGTAAAATTAAGAGCTCCGAATTCAGGTGAAATGAAGTTATCCGGTACAGTTACCATCAGAAAGAAAAACGGTTCAGAAAAAACTGAGCGTTATGAGACTAAGGTGGTTGTAGTACCTCCAATGGGTACGGTAACATTGCCAGAGTTTAGCATTATGTATCGTGGATACGCCAATAAAGTAACTGCAATAGCTGGTGGGTCTAAAGGAGAATCATCAATTTCCGTTGTTGGAGCTACTTCTGTTGCTAGTACTTTCAATGTCAATGGTCAAAATTACAAAGGATGGTTAGTTAAACCAGGTGCTGGAAATTCTGTAACCGTAACGGTTAATGGTAAGGATTCACAAGGTAATTCGAAGGCTTTTGGAAAGTTTACCTACAAGGTTAAACCGTTCCCTAAACCTCAAGTTTCAACAACTAAAATTTCTAAAGCAGCCGGCGCAAGATTGGTGGTATCGTTGGGTCCAGATTGTCCAATTGGTAATGTGAATTTTGTTATCAAAGGTGGTGAAGTTCAATCTGGGGACGGTGTTCAGTTCTCAGGAGCTGTAATTCCAGGGTCTGCAGTAGCAAAAATTAAACCAGGAAAACGCGTTGGTGTAACTGTAAGTGTGGTTAATTCTGTAACCGGTGTTACTGAGTTAATTTCAGGAACATTAACTGTAGGTCCTTAATTTAAATAAGATGAATAAATTATTTTCTTTTTTATTGGTAAGTCTATTTTGCGCAAGTGCAATAGCTCAACCTGGAAATGATGTATTAAGAGGTCCTCAAAATACATTGCCGGATGGTGTAATTGATGGAGTAGTCGTAGAAGACGAGGTTCCTGTAAGGAGTCGTGTGGAATACGAATACGTGCGATTGGCCGATTATGCCCAGTCTTGGAGAGTATATTCTAGGATTGACGCCAGAGAGAAAGTAAATACCAAATTATTCTATCCGTATGATTATTTCACAGATAATTATCAGTTTCCAAAAACCAGAAGTGAAATTTCAAATCAAGGTTGGGTAAGGAATCAAGAACGTTGGTCATTGTGGACAGTTATTGCAAATCATATTATTTTAGGTGATTTAACTGTGTTCAAGGTGAGTAGTGATGAAAACCCCTTGATTGAAGATGGCTATCAATTAAAGTATCCAATAGTTCAAAAAACTAAAGATGACTTTTTTACCAACGCAAAGTATCGCAGTGCAATTTCTAAAACGCTTAGTTATGGAGCTAAAGGAAAGGATATGACGATTTCTCGTCCAGTGAGCGAGGATGAATGGATTGTTCAAAAATCCGGATCTTCATACAGCGCATGGTTAGATTCTTTATTGAATGATCCAAATGTGTTGAGAACGGATGATGGGCTTTCAGATTATGAAGCCTTAGAAAGACGTCATTTAAGCGATTCGGCCTTTCTAAAACAAGCATGGGAATCTGCAGCAGATGGCATGGCGTTAAAAGAGCCAGATGTTGTGAAATTTGTTAATTCTCAAGCCATAACAGCGTATAACATTAAAGAAGATTGGTTCTTTGACAAAGAGCGCTCTATGTTGGATAAGCGTATTATATGTATTGCACCAGTTGCAAGATTTAAGTTTGATTCTGAAAAGAATCGTTCCGGAGTTGAAGAGCAAGAGGAAATCGTTCGCTATTCTAATTTTATTGGTATTTCTCCGACAGGAGCTTTGGAAGTACTTGAAGACGGTCAACCATCTGAGTTTACTGAAGAATTTGTAGAATTAGAATTATTCTGGCTATACTTCCCTCAGTTGCGTCACGTGATGGTTAATTACTATGTCTATAACGATCAAAATGATGCTTACAGAATGTCATACGACGATTTATTCTGGAAACGCATGTTTTCTGCGCGTATGTACAAAAAAACGGATCAATACGATCGTAGCGTGGAAGATTACAGATATGGTGTAGATGCGCTTTATGAAGCAGAAAAGTTTAAAGAAACCATGAGAACATGGGAAACAGACCTTTGGAACTATTAATCAAATAGGATATTCTTAAAAACCCCGGCCTTGGTCGGGGTTTTTTGTTGCGCACTATCTAGGTTTTATTTATCTTTATAAAAAACCTACGTCATGAGAATTTTTATCCTTCTTTGCCTTGTATCGGCCTTCAGTTTAACTGGTTTTACACAGTCCTATTTACCGGGTGTTCTAATGTTTCAATTGAAAGGCGATATACAGCCCAATCGCTTGAATCAAAAGCAAACAAACCCCAATCAATTTTCGCTCACCGAAGACTTGAATAGTTATCCGTTTCTTCAGACAATTTTTCAAGATGCAGGGGTTACTTCCCTAGAGCGCCCGTCTTATTTTACGATGAAGTCCTCCTTGATGAACATCTATCGCATTTATTTTACAGATGATGCCCACATCAATTCCTACCTGAATCAATTGCAAAAAGTAGCAGACGTTCTTTACGCAGAAAAAGAACCCATTTATTCCACGGGTTTTGTTCCAAATGACGCTAGCCATACGGGTACGAATAAGTGGTACCATACCCTTGTGGGTTCAGAAAACGCATGGAATATTACACAAGGCCGACATCAAGTTAAAGTAGCCATTGTTGATAATGCGGTATATTCAACCCATTCAGACTTGACCGCGTTTAAGCAATACGATGTGGCCGATAACGATAACAATGCAACTCCCCCTTTGAATTACACCCAAGATCAAGGATGGTCTCATGGCACCCATTGCGCGGGCTTGGCAACAGCAGATATTAATAATGGCATTGGCATTGCCGGCTTGGGAGGCAATGTGGAATTGATCGGTGTAAAATGCACCCCGAACAGCGCGACGTCATCCGGTTCCGTGTGGTACGGCTATGCCGGTGTTCAGTGGGCTTGTGAGAATGGGGCACATGTGGTAAGCATGTCTTTTGGTGGAACAAGTCCATCACAAGCGTTTCAAAACCTTATCAATGCATATCCAAATGTTGTCTTTCTTGCAGCTGCAGGAAACAGCAATGTTACTACCTTACATTACCCAGGTGCCTACAACAATGTAATATGTGTGGGTTCTGTAGACGCCAACGACCAACGTTCAAGCTTTTCGAATTATAATGGCGCAACGCCCTATGTTGATATTGCAGCTCCCGGAGGTTACTCCAATGGAGGCTTATTGAGTACTGTGTATTCCGCAGCTGGAAATTCTTATGCTAAAATGGGTGGAACCTCTATGGCAACGCCATTTGCAGCAGGCTTAGTAGGTTTAATGTTGAGCGTAAATCCAACCTTAACCCCAGCGCAAGTATTGAGCTGCCTACTTAGCAGTGGCGTAAATATTAATCAAAACATGGGTCCCCGTATTGATGCGCTCGCTGCGGTTCAATGCGCCGGCCAAGGCTTAGCGCCAGGTGCGCCAACGGCAAATTTCTTCGCCATTCCTACCACCCTATTTGAAGGGGATTCCGTTTTGTTTTATGAAAACTGTGCAAATGGGGGAAATAACATTACCTCTTACCAGTGGAGTTTTCCGGGTGGTTCTCCAGCTACCTTTAGCGGTATAACACCACCCTACATCACCTACGCAACATCAGGCACCTATAATGTTTCACTTACCGTAACCAATTCTACAAGCTCCGATACCGAAACCAAAAACGCATACATTACGGTGAATGATCCTCCTTATGGAAACTGGATTGTACAGAATTCTGGGTTCTCTGCTGCAAATCGTGGCGTACATTGGATTTCTATTGTTGATCAAAATGTGGTTTGGGGCACGGCATACGATGGAAGTGGTGGCAATGCCAACGTTCAACAATTCACCAAAACAACCGACGGTGGAAATACCTGGACTCCAGGAAATATTAACGTCGGGAATGCAGGCCTAGGAATTTCCATGGTTCAAGGGATATCATCCACAACCGCATGGTTGGCCGCATATCCCAATGCAGCAGGTCAACTCGGAGGAATTTGGAAAACTACGAATGGTGGCTCAACATGGACGAAGCAAACCACAGCAACCTTTAGTAACGCAGCTTCCTTTACGAACGTTGTTCATTTTTGGGATGCTAATGAAGGATTTTGTATGGGCGATCCAATCAATGGCGAGTTTGAAATTTATCGCACAACCAATGGTGGAACCAACTGGACTTTGGTTGGTGGGGCGAATATACCCAATCCATTGAACGGAGAATATGGTTATACCAGACAGTTGGATGTGGTTGGAAACAGTGTGTGGTTTACAACGAATAAAGGTAGAATCTTTCATTCAACCGATAAGGGAGCTACATGGGCAGTTTATACCTCTCCAATTTTGGATTTTGCCGGAGCTAACATCAGTGCAAATTTTTCTTTTGCTTCTGCCTCAATAGGTTACATCGTCACCAACGGAGGAGCAGTGTATAAATCAACAAACGCGGGATCTACATGGATTCAATTGGCAACAACTGGACCTATTTTCTCCAATGGGCTCTGCGCTATAGTTAATACAAATACCATTTTCACTACAGGGGCTGCTACCGGTGGTTCAGGGTCATCCTATTCGCTAGACGGTGGATTAACCTGGTCATTAATCGATAACCAACAGCACTTGTATTGCGAGTTTTTAACACCATCCATCGGTTGGTCGGGTTGGTTTAATACGAATGCTACAACTAATGGCATGTGGAAATGGAATAATTTATCCAGTCCGCTTGCAGTTCAATTCAACGGCAACCCTTCAACCGTTTGTGTAAATACCCCTGTTCAATTTACAGATCAAACGACGGGTGGGGTGATTAATGCATGGAACTGGAGTTTCCCTGGAGGTTCACCCAGCACAGCATCAATTGCCAATCCTGTGGTAACCTATGCACAACCGGGAACCTACGCCGTTTCGTTAACAGTTAGCGATGGCACAAACTTGAGTAGTTTTCAAGATACAGCGTACATTACTGTGGAAACCCTGCCAGCAACACCTGGGGCCATTCAAGGAAATGCCACTCCATGTCCGAACGCTGTGGAAACGTATTCAGTTTCCAATGACCCTTCTGTATATTACAGTTGGACATTTCCTGCAACCTGGCTAGGCATGAGCACAACCAATTCCATTTCACTCACCTTGGATAATATTCCGGGCATTCTTTCCGTAACGGCAGGTAATTCCTGTGGTTCAAGTCCGGCGGCTACCCTGAATATTAATCTCGGAGCACAGCCAACGGCTGGCTTTACATACACGCTGAATGGGGGACAATTAACATTAACGAATACGTCTCAGAATGCTAATGGATTTGATTGGAATTTTGGCGATGGCACTACCTCAACACAAACGCAACCAACCCATGTATTTACGACACCGGGTACATATACGGTAACCCTTATCGCGACAAACGCATGCGGTGACTCGGATACCTTAATTCAGGAATTAACTGTTCTTGGTTTAGAGGATTTAAGTGCCTTGGGAATTACGGCCTATCCTAATCCTACCTCAGGCCAAGTAACGCTTTCAGGATTAGCAAACTATGTTTCTGAAGCGTTGAGTATTATTGATTTACAAGGGCGTATTGTGGCAAGCGTACGGATTGAATCTGATGTTCAAGTTATTGCTTTTACGCATGCAGTTAACGGATTATATTTGATTCGAATTCAAAACGGAGTATTACCTTTGCGACTTCAACGATAATGAATGGCAGAGATTAGTGACCGCATTAGTTTTGTAGATCACCCATCTAAAACTACGATTGTAATTCTTCCGAAAAAGCAGCCCTGGGTCATTGCCTTGATGGGGGCTTGGTTAGGCATGTGGATTACAATTGGCGTTGTTACTTGGTGGGCATTGTTTGCAATGAAGGTAAACCAACAGGAGCAAATCATACTTTGGGTATTCTTGACTTTTTGGGCCTATTACGCGATCCGCGTAGGCCGATCATTTCTTTGGTTGTTGTGGGGGCAAGAAATGCTGAAAATTGATGAAATCGGGTTACATATTAAAAGATCAATTCGCACCTATGGCAAAAGTGTTCCGTATTATTTCGAAAATATAAAAGACCTTGCCTATGATGTGCCGGAAGAAAAATCATTTCAAACCGTCTGGGAATCGTCTCCATGGGTTAGGGGTGGCGAGCGTTTTATCTTCGATTACTATGGTAAAATGATTAAATTCGGAAAGAAATTAACAAAAAGAGAAGCGCAACTGCTATCCCAAGTATTGGAAAAACGCATGCGGAAATATTCAAAAAAATAATCATGTACGGAAAAATTAAACAGCATTTATCGACAGAGCTAACAAGCATCGAAGAAAACGGATTACTTAAGAGGGAGCGTATCATTACGACGCCTCAAGGTCCGAATGTTCATGTGAGTACAGGGGAAGACGTCGTAATCATGTGTGCAAATAATTACCTCGGACTTTCATCGCATCCAGAAGTAATTCAAGCAGCGAAAGATGCTCTTGATACCCATGGATTCGGGATGTCTTCCGTACGATTTATTTGTGGTACCCAAGACATTCATAAAACCCTTGAGCGTAAAATTGCGGAATTTTATGGCACTGAAGACACCATTTTATATGCTGCAGCCTTTGATGCCAATGGGGGTGTTTTTGAGCCTTTGTTTTCTGAGGAAGATGCGATTATTAGCGATGAATTGAATCATGCTTCAATTATCGATGGAGTGAGATTATGTAAGGCGCAGCGATACCGGTATCGGCATTCAAACATGGAAGACCTGGAAGAACAGCTAAAAAAAGCACAAGCCCAACGGTTTCGAATTATCGTAACGGATGGCGTTTTTTCTATGGATGGGGATTTAGCTAAGATGGATGAAATTTGTGCCTTGGCAGAAAAATATGATGCCCTCGTAATGACAGATGAATGTCACTCGGCAGGATTTATTGGTAAAACAGGACGGGGTGTTCCCGAACATTTTGGTGTTCAACATAAGGTGGACATCGTTACCGGAACCTTGGGTAAAGCCTTAGGTGGTGCGATGGGTGGATATACCACCGGTAAAAAGGAAATCATTGAAATGTTACGTCAACGTTCTCGACCGTATTTATTTTCAAATTCACTCGCGCCTGCTATTGTTGGGGCAAGCATCAAGGTATTTGATTTATTAAGCAGTACCACAACCTTGCGTGATCGTTTAGAAGAAAATACGCTGTATTTTAAAGAACACATTAAAGCCGCTGGATTCGATATTAAACCTGGTGATTCACCAATTGTTCCGATCATGTTGTATGACGCGGCCTTATCTCAGCAATTTGCAAATGAACTTTTGAATGAAGGGGTCTATGCCATCGGTTTCTTTTATCCCGTAGTGGCAAAAGGTCAAGCGCGCATTAGAACTCAAATATCTGCTGCCCATACCCGGGAAGATTTAGACAAAGCAATTGCAGCGTTTATTAAGGTTGGAAAAAAACTTAATGTAATTTAACTCAATTGAAGATTCATCGCATCTTACTCTATTGTTTTTTGTTTGCCTTTGTTGGGCAGCTGAGTATCCCATTTTGTGTGGAAAAGAAAATTACGTTTGAGTGGAGTGATTCCGATGATGATTCAAATGATTCAGAGGATTTTGAGGAAGAACTTGCGATGGAGCCTTCCGTATTAAATCAATTATATGAATTCAGGTTTATCAAAGAAGATATTCATGGTTCAAGATGTTGGCATAATTCCAATGTGAAGTGTAAAGAGATTTTATTTTCGATTGATTATCCCCCAGAAATAAGCTAAACCTTGTTGTTTATTGTCTTATTTAATCATCGAAACTAATTTATTTTTTGTGAAAAACCTCTTTAAATCATGGAGAGAAGATCTCCCTTCGAGTATTGTCGTATTTTTTGTTGCACTCCCCTTATGTTTGGGGATTGGATTAGCCTCAACTTCGGTTGAAGGTTTTGCTCCAATACCTATTTCTGGTTTGATTTCCGGAATCATTGGTGGAGTCGTTGTTGGTTTATTAAGCAATTCCCGGCTTGGTGTTTCAGGCCCTGCAGCCGGCTTAATAACGGTTGTAATTTCTTCCATTTCCGCCTTGGGATCGTTCAATGGGTTTTTATTGGCCTTAATTTTGGCAGGAATCTTACAAGTAATTTTCGCAGCCCTTCGGGCTGGAATTATTGCAAATTATTTACCGACAGGGGTAATTAAAGGAATGCTTGCCGCTATCGGAATTACCTTAATCTTAAAAGAAATACCTCACCTCATAGGGTACGATAAAGATTATGTGGGCGATGAGGCCTTTTTCCAACAAGATGGTCATAATACCTTAACTGAGATCCTATATGCCGTAAAAGCACTAGACCCCGGTATTGCAATGATAGGCGCGGTTTCTCTGGGTTTAATTGTATTATTCGAACAACCAAAATTTAAGAAATTTATCGTCTTTAAATACATTCCGTCCATGCTCTGGGTAATCATCATTGGAACATTAATCAATGTGGTATTAACTGCAACAGGCCATGATTTGCACATTGCTAAAGAACATTTGGTGCAGATTCCTCAATTAACATCGTGGAAGTCTATTCAACTGCAAATGCATTTTCCTGATTTTTCATTTATTTATAATCCTAAGATTTACATAGTGGCCTTAACTATAGCTACCATTGCAAGTTTAGAAACCCTATTAAGTGTAGAAGCAATCGACCGCTTAGATCCCGAAAAGGCAATTACGAATCCAAACCGAGAGTTGATGGCTCAAGGCGTTGGAAATACCATCGCTGGTTTACTCGGTGGAATACCTGTTACTCAAGTAATCGTGCGTTCAACCGCTAATTTAAATGGTGGAGCAAGATCTAAAATGTCAGCAGTCTATCACGGTCTTTGGTTGGTTGTGGCCATTGTGTTTATTGCCCCAGTCTTAAATTTAATTCCCTTGGCTACCCTTGCAGCGATTTTAATTTCTGTGGGATATAAACTGACTAATGTTAAATTGATTAAAGCTCAATTTGCCAAAGGATGGGATCAATTTATCCCGTTTGTAGCGACCATCGTAGCCATTTTATTTACAGATTTACTAAAAGGGATTGGAATTGGATTGGTGATTGCAATCTTCTACATTATTAAACGTAACTTTAAAGGTAATCACGAGGTAATTACTACGGAAAATGGAGTAGAAATCATACTTGGGGAAAACGTTAATTTTCTTAATATTGCAAGCATTAAGAATACCTTAATGAACATTCCTAACGGCACACATGTGATAATAAACTCTACACGAAGTAAATCGCTGGACTACGATATTCAGGAACTATTAACTGATTTTATTTCAGTCACGTCTAAAACAAAAAATATTACGGTGCTGTATCAAGGGCAGCATTTAATTTAAACGAATTAATTATGGAAACTTATTATAATAGCCTTTTAGAAAACAACAAAAAATGGGTCGCTGACAAATTACAGGAAGACCCGGATTTTTTTAATAAACTTGCTCATGGACAAAAACCTCCCGTGTTGTGGATCGGTTGCTCGGATTCTAGAGTACCCGCTAATGAGATCATCGGAGCTCCTCCCGGAGAGGTTTTTGTGCATAGAAACATTGCCAACATGGTGGTGCATTCTGATATGAATTTGCTGTCAGTATTGGATTATGCCGTAAATGTATTGGAAGTAAAGCACATTATTGTTTGTGGCCATTACGGGTGCGGTGGGGTTCAAACGGCTATGACCAATGCCCATGTGGGATTAATTGACAACTGGATTCGTCACATTAAAGATGTATATCGAATGAATTATGAAGAATTGCATGTAATTCAAGAACCAAAGGCTCGTGTGGATCGATTTGTTGAGCTTAATGTTTTTGAACAGGTGTGTAATTTGGCGAAAACATCCATCGTACAAGGGGCGTGGGAGCGAAGATCAGATTTGCATTTACACGGTTGGGTGTATGATGTGGCCGATGGGCTGATCAAGGATTTAGATGTTACCCTGATGAATAACTCTACCCTTCAAAACGTTTACAAACTAGATATTTAGTGTGAAATCTCTCCGATTTCATTCGGATCGTGTTTGTGTTTGAACAACACAGCGAATAAAATAGCCACTACCAAGGCATAAGCGGCAAACGAAAGCCAAATGGGCTCCCATTGCTGAATCATGATGGCCTTGGTAAGCGTTCCATCTGGTTTGATGGCATTTCCTTTAAGCAGTTCTTTTAACATGGGGTGGTCCGTATTAACCTCGTAGTAGCGTGCAACGTCACTAACTTTTGTTAAGGGTTTTGTAAAAAATGTATCAATCATTCTACCGCTGATGGAGCTCCCTAAAATCGCTCCAAACCCGTTGGTCATCATCATAAATAGTCCCTGAGCGGAAGAACGCTTATCTTCAGATACGGATGAGTTTACGAAGAGCGAACCGGAGATATTGAAGAAGTCGAAGGCCATTCCATACACTACGCATGACAGTAATATCATCCACAGTAAATCGCCCGGATTACCGTAAGCGAATAAACCAAATCGTAAGACCCAGGCAATCATACTCATCAACATCACTTGCTTGATGCCAAATCGACGCAGAAAGAAAGGTATCGCAAGGATAAACAAGGTCTCTGAAACTTGCGAAATCGACATAATTACCGTTGAGTGTTTTACTGCAAATGTTTCCGCATATTTTGGAAACGCTTCAAACGTACTTAAATAAGTATCCCCATACATGTTGGTTAATTGAAGCGCACCACCCAACATTAAGGAGAATAAGAAGAAGATGAACATTTTATAATTTAGCATCAATTTAAAGGCATCTAAGCCTAGGATTTGTATCATATTTTTCCCTTCGTTCGATCCGCCTTTGGGTGCACATTTTGGAAGCATAAATGAAAAGATAGCCAAGCCAAATGAAGCAATAGCACTGATATAAAATTGATTGGCTGAGGCACTATTTCCCGTTAAATCCGTTACCCACATCGCGATAATAAATCCAACCGTACCAAATACGCGAATAGGAGGAAAGGTCTTCATCGGATCAAGGTTGAATTGTCCAAGAATACTATACGATACTGCGTTAGATAACGCGATGGTAGGCATGTAGAAGATCATCGCAATTAAGGTGATCCAAAAGAACATGCCGGGGTCTTGCACCATGGGAAGGCTGGCAACAGCAATACCACTCAATAAATGCAGAATACCAAGCAAGCGCTCTGCATTGATCCATTTATCCGCAACAATACCCATCAGGCTGGGCATAAAAATTGAAGAAATTCCCATGGTAGTGAAAATGGCACCGAATTCAGTGAAGGACCATTTCATGGTGATGGTGCAATATTTTCCTACCGTAATTAACCACGCGCCCCAAACAAAATATTGGAGAAAACTAAGCACCGTTAATTGGAGTTTAATTGAATTGTTTTGAGAAGGTAAGCCAAGTGTATCCATGGCTTGAAGATACTATTTTTTTCGCTTATTGATTTCGTCGCGAATTTTTGATGCTAATTCGTAATCTTCATTTTCTAATGCTTCCTCTAATTGTTGTTCCAGGTCATCCACACTCACTTCTTCCAAGGGTTCATCCAAATCAACTTCATGCACTAGATTTTTCATGTCGTCTTCATCCGTTGAGCTTGAATAACCCTCACTGATATTATTCACTTCATTAATAACCTGTTTGGTCGTGTAAATAGGTGCATTAAACCGAACTGCAATGGCAACGGCATCTGAGGACCGTGAATCGATATCGGTAGGTATACCATCTTCTCCAACCAAGGTGATTTTAGCAATAAACAACCCTTCACGGAACTGATGAATAATAACTTCCTGGACACTAACATTAAACGCACTGAAAATGGGTTTAAATAAATCATGCGTCATGGGACGGTTTGGAACCATTTTTTCCAATTCAACAGCAATGGCTTGAGCTTCAAAACTACCAATCACAATAGGCATGTGGCGATTTCCATGGATTTCTTTTAGGTGCAGTACATAGGAGCCCGAATGCGTTTGGCTATATTCGATTCCTGTGATTTCTAACGGTACTTTCTCCATGGTTTTACGCTAATTAATTAGCTGCTTGGAATTTTTTAATCGCTTCCGTAAGTTTTGGAATAACCTCGAATGCATCTCCAACCACCCCATAATCTGCTGCTTTAAAAAATGGTGCTTCTGCATCGGTGTTTACCACTACGATTACCTTAGAACCATTCACTCCTGCTAAATGCTGGATAGCACCTGAAATACCAACTGCGATATAGAGGTTAGGACGAATAGCAACTCCAGTTTGCCCAACGTGTTCGTGGTGAGGCCTCCAACCAATATCAGCTACTGGTCTAGAGCATGCAGTTGCCGCTCCAAGGGTACTTGCTAAGGATTCAATCATCCCCCAATGTTCTGGGCCTTTTAGTCCGCGCCCTGCAGAAACTACGAGTTCTGCCTCAGGCAATGGAATGGCACCTTCCGGTTTTTTAACAGAAAGAACACGTACGGACGATGCACCCATGTCTTCTGTGATTTCGCTAACCGTGCAAGGACTACCCAACTCTTCCGGAGCAATACTATTTGGTAATAACGAAATAATTCGTTGTGTAGAATTTACTTTAACAAATCCGAACGCCTTCCCTGAAAACACGTTCACTTTGATAGAGCCGTCGGCTTCAGGTAGTGCAACTGCTCCCGCAATTAATCCGGCTTTTAAACGCACGGAAAGACGAGGAGCGATGGCTTTTCCATTGAAATCATTGCTGAATATGATGTTATCAGCTCCTGCTGCTTGAGAAGCTATCCATGCTGCAATCTGTTGATCATCATTACCCGTAATTCCCCGGTTAACGATAACCTCATTTGCGCCATAGGAACCAAGCTTAGCCAGTAAATCTGCCGACATATTTCCCGTCGCTAAAACGGTAACAGTACCACCTAATTTCTTGGCATAGGTCACTACTTCAAAAGCCGCTTTTCCTAAGTGGCTATTCCCATTGATGTATACGAAATTTCTCATGGTTTAAATAACTTTTGCTTCGTTATGTAACAAGGATACAAGTTCATCCATGTTGTTTGGATCGATAAGTTTAACACTTGATTTTGCTTGGGGACTGGCGAATGTTACATAGCTTGTTAAGGCTTCGGTAACGGTTGGAGCCAATACTTGTAACGGTTTTGTCCGCGCCGCCATGATTCCTCGCATGTTTGGAATTCGCTGTTCTGCCATGCCTTTTGCACAGGAAACAACCACTGGGAGCGACACTTCAACTACTTCTACACCTCCGGTAATTTCACGTTCTAAGGTAAGTATGTTGCCATTTACATCCAATTTAGATGCTATTGAGATGTAAGGTGAGTTAAGTCCCTCAGCGATCATTCCGCCGAGTTGTGCACCATTAAAGTTTATGGTTTCCTTGCCCGTCAATACCAAGTCGAACCCTTGAGTTTTTGCATAATTAGCAATTTCCGCAGCTACCACATATGCGTCCATTGGTTCAGCATCAATTCTAACAGCTTCATCGGCCCCAATAGCCAATGCTTTACGCATAATCGCTTCATCAGCGCTTGTGCCTACTGTGATAATTGTAACATCGGCGCCTACTGTTTCTTTAATTTCTAAGGCCCTTACTAAGGCATACCATTCGTCATATGGATTAACAATATATTGAACCCCATTTTCATCAAACGCACTGTTATTGTTAGTGAACGCAATTTTTGATGTGGTATCCGGAGCCTTACTAATACAAACCAGGATTTTCATACGTGTAATTTTTGCTCGACAAAGTTAAGTAATTATTACAGATTCAAGGGAACTTTTATTAACAAATGCGACACTTAAAGATAGCTAAGTGTATAATATAAAATGGAAGCAAAGAAGGTGCTTAGCGCAACCTTTTTAAGTTCGGGATCAAAGGCTTTTGGCTCTGTGATTCTTATTACCTGAGCGATGTGCGTTGCAAAGAGCAATACCGGTAACCCAGCCATTAGTATGAAATAATTTTCTGTTTCAATGGCGCACCGGTAAAGTAGAATAATCCAGGCATTGCAACCTAAAAAGGCAAGCACATAATGATATCGTTTAGCGTTTTTTGAACCAAGAAGTACCACCATTGTCCGCTTTCCTGATGCAGCATCATTGGCAATATCTCGCATGTTGTTCAAATTTAAAACCATAGTGCTCCATGCACCAATGGCAAGGGCACCTAACAGTTCGTTTAACGCAACCCCTTCCTCAAACAGATGCTTGGTCCCACTTACGGCTACAATCCCAAAAAACAGGAATACCATCAGATCACCGAGTCCATGATACCCATAGGCTTTTTTACCAACCGTATAGGTTATAGCTGCAACTACGCACAACAACGCAAGGACCGCATAAAAAATGAGGCCATTCCCAGAATGGATAGCCGGTGCCGAAGCGATGACAACTCCGGCCGAAAGTATACTGAGTATTCCAAGCACAATGACACCTATTTTCATTTGCTGAATTGAAATTTCACCTGATTGCACTGCTCTCATTGGACCGATACGCGCTGCATTATCCGTTCCTTTCATTCCATCTCCGAGGTCGTTGGCAAAATTTGAAAGTACTTGAAAGCAAATGGTTGTCACTATGCACCCGATTACAGCCAGTGGAGCCATATTTCCGTGCTCAATGGTTAGGGCTAATCCCACAAAAATACCGGAAAGGGATAGGGGGAGGGTTCGTGGTCTTGCGGCTTTAATCCATGCACCGAATGTACTCATGACACAAAGGTACAAATTCCCAAAGGACTCTTAAATTAGGTTGAGTCAATTCATTCCCCTATCTTTGATTAATGATTAGATGCCTAATACGCACTTTGGTCATAGGTCAACTCCTTGGATTTTCGTTTGCCTTTGGGCAACAAAAACCGGTGTATTTCGATGATTATCGGGCCTTGGCAGATAGCCTTTCTTTGGTTTATCAAATTCCCTCATGCGTCATGTTAGCGGTTGCATATCACGAATCCGGTGGTGGTGTTAGCGTGGTTGCAAAAAAACTAAACAATCACTTTGGAATTGCAGGGGATTGCCGATATGATATTACCAAGCACAAGAGTAAATACAGGTATTACCCTACGATTACCGATTCGTATATCGGATTTTGTAACCTCGTTGCGTCTAAGAAATTCTATGAATCCATGAAAGGAAACACGGATGAGAAATTATGGCTTAAAAAACTTGGTGCTACAGGCTATGCTTCCGACCCGAATTGGCCCACTACCGTGTATAAGGTAGTGCTTAATAAGTGTCACTAATAGCTTATTTTCTGCCCCAGTTTTAGTGAATTTGGATTGGTGATTCCATTGAGTTTACACAAGGCATCTACACTTGTGCCCAGTTTTTTCGCAATCGCAGAAAGAGAATCGCCCTCCTTAACTATATACGTTCTGCTTACTGTGTTTGTCACAATGGATGGGGGAGTTGCTGGAATTGTAACTTGTTTTGGGAAGGAAGGGGTAATCTGTTGTTCCAAGAGTGATTGTTGTTCTACCCCTACATTACAGGCTTTCAATAGGGCATGGCAGAGCATCTGACCCATCAATGTTGCTCCCTTTTTATTAAAATGCAGCTGGTCTTTCAGAAACAAATCATTGGCCTGCCAGCAGGCATGCGAACCCCAGCCACCCATCACTCGATTCACATCGTAGTACGCGGTTTCTGTTTTGTTTGCAATTACGTGTAAACATCGATTTACAACAAGTTCGCTTTTTGGGGTTTTACCGGCACTTCGTGTATCAGGCGCATTGGTGATTATAATCCCAACTTCGGGTAGTTTTTCTTTTAACAATAAAATAAAGGATGCGATTTGTTTTTCATAGGCTATACTATCTAACGCACTATAGGATTCATTTGTACCATAGGAAAACACCACTAAATTTGGTATTTGCCATTCCAACATGGATAATATGTCTTCTTTGTGTGGTAAAAGGTGAGTGAACTGCGCACCAACTACCCCACATTGCTGATAGACTAAACCGCTTTCTTGAATGAACTCGATGCCCCAAAGTGAACATTCTTTTAAGGCTCTAAATTGGATTTTTGATGGGATTTCTGAACATTCAAAGGTATATCGGGTGAGTTGATTTCCCATAGCCTCATGGGATTTTAATACGCCTGGTATGGCTAAATCGATTGCAACTGTATCCATTGTTCCATGGATCAGTATGCTGAATTCCTTACTTCGCTTTCCCCTGAATTGCTCATTAAATTCCATCGTAAATACAGCATCTTGGGACAAGGTGATTTCATATCCCAACGAACCAATTCGTCGCTTTGTTGGGTTTTTTAATATCGAAGAATAGGTATATGTCCCACTAATGTTACTGTTTGTTCCGGTGGGGCCAACGCTTTTACATAGCGAATACGGGAAAAACATGCCGCTCCCTCCATTTCCGCCAAGCGCTTGTAAGTTGTTTCTTACCTCTCCTGATATCCGATCTCCTTGAATGTGACTGTCGCCGAAATGAATAACCTTGTAAGCGCTGTTCAGTTTAGCAGGATTTAACACCTGTTGTATGGCCTCAGGACGTTCAATAGGAACATAAACAAATTCAGAACTTTCTTGTGCTCTTCCAATGAAAGAACAGAGCAATATGCTTAGAACTGAAAGTATATAAACGGTTCGATGCTGTTGTCGCGAAATTGAAGAATGAGTTGCAAGGCAACCAAGAGAATTACTGGCCATATATATAAAGGTAATGAAAGAACTCGGTTAATTACGTTTTGTTTCATTTTCCAAGGAGCAAATACAATTCCTGAAGCAATAACCAGGAGTGAAATGACTTCGGGACGGGTATAACTGAAACCAATAAGATCCATTGGATTTGTTTTGGTGAAGATAACCTGAATGCTTTCAAAGGCAGTTTCAAAGGAGGTTGCACGGAAGAATATCCAAAGGAACCCAACCAAATGGAAGGTCAAAATGATTCCAAGTACCTTTGACCAATTATTAGTTTTCTCACTTGGTTTGAAGAACAGCTTATGAAGTATGAGTAATACACCATGCGCGCAACCCCAAAAGATGAATTTCCAATCGGCACCGTGCCAAATTCCACCAATGAGCATAGTTAGAAATAGGAAAACATACATATTGACGATCCCTTTACGGTTTCCACCCAGTGGAATATAGATGTAATCTCGAAGCCATAAACTAAGAGAAATGTGCCATTTTCTCCAAAAAACTGTAATATTTTCAGCGGTGTATGGATTAAAGAAGTTTTCTTTCATTCGATAGCCCAAGATCAAGGCAATCCCAATAGCGATATCAGAATACCCAGAAAAATCAAAATAGATTTGAAAGCTGTAGGCGTACATGGCTAGGGCATGTTCTAAGCCACTAAACCCGCTCGGTGCATCATGAATTAAATCTACATATTTTCCTAGAAAATCCGCAATCAATAGTTTTTTAACCAAGCCTGTCGTGATACGTAGCAAGGACTCCTTGAGTAAGGTTTGATCAAAATTTAATGGATTCTTAATTTGCGGTAAAAAATCTTTGGCACGTACGATGGGGCCTGCTACCAAATGAGGAAAGAAGGTCATATAAAACCCATAGTCAAGGATTTTCTTTGAGGGTTCAATTTCTTTTCGGTACACATCAATGAGGTAGCTTAAGGATTGAAAGGTGTAAAAGGAAATTCCAATCGGTAAAAAGAGTGTTTTTGTGGTGAACTTCGTTTCGAATAGCGCATTGATGTTGGTGATTACGAAGTTTGAGTACTTAAAATAGAGCAAGAATGATAAGCCATACGCGATGCTGAAAAACAAGAGTGCTTTTCGCTTCGACCCCTCCAAGGTACTAAGCCAACGGGCTAGAAAATAATCACAGAGGATTACCCCAATAAACAATAATAAAAAGGGCCCACTGGATTTATAATAGAAAAACAAGCTAAAGGCAATCAAATACCCTAATTTCCACTGACTCTTAGGCGTGAAAAATGCATATCCCAACAAGAATACTGCTAAGGTCAATAAAAACCCATACTCTGTAAAAAACCAAGGCTGTTTTAGCGAGTAATAAAAGAAATAATGAAAATCTTGCAGTAATTGACTCATCCCTTAATACCCTTTATCTTTTGCTGCGTTGGCTAAAATCACTCTACCTTGGAGTTTGAAATTTGTTCGTTCTGGGGGAAGAAAATTAAATGGATAGGCATGATTACTCTGGATATAACTTGCAATGTAATCCATCCAGATTTTATATCCTTCCGTATTGGGGTGACGATGGTCACCACCTCGTGGGATTTCAAGGTCTTTTGATAACACAAAACATCCAGGTTCTGCGGTTTGCTCAAACACCTTGTTAATGCCGCGGTCTGTTGTAAAGTTTGCAGGACCAACCCATAAATAAGGGGTATCGCCTAATTTCTTACGAAACAAGGCTGCTGCTTCTGCTCTTCGATCCATATCGGTCACATACATTTCATTTAAACCCACCACAAAAACTACAAAGGTTGGCTTGTACTTTTCTAGGAGCTCGTCCACTTTATTCGAATAACCGAAATTTAAAATCGATGCGGAGAACCAAGTATAAACCGCTTCAAGCTTATGTCCGTTGGCCACACAATAATCATTCAAGGGGTAAATTAGGCCGCCCGTTTCCGAATCTCCGAGCAATAGGATACGCTGTGAAATGTGCTCCTCTTTCTCTGCGCTGAGGGGCAAGTTCGGACGTGTCTTAGCGGCTCTTTGATTTGTGTCTGAAGGTATTTGATAAGCCACATTTAAAACCTCATTAATGATTCGATTCTTTTCTTGCGCGCTGAGCGGCTGTGATATCGGGTTGTTTTTTTTGGGCTCAGTTTGTGCATTAATTGGCGCATTGGGGTCTGTCTTTTTCAATACAAACGAACCAACATATAGACTATTTGGGGAATAATTATAGGCAAATAAAATCAATATCGGGAAGCCGATAATTGCAGTGGCTTGAAGAATTGCGCGTCGAGAGGAATTCAAGTACTGAAGGTTAATTTCGCGCGAAAGTATGAAAGAAATGCTGCATCACAAAATTTAGAGGCACTCATTAAGCAAATGAGTTCTTTTTATTTGTTTGTGATAAAATCGCAGAAAGACTTCTCAAAGCCGTGTTAGTCAATATTGTCTGGGATTATTAAGCAAACCCTGGATTTATATTAACACAATACTTCTATCGATTCATTGCTGAATCCGTATGCGATGAACCTTCCGTCAAGGGCTTCTCCGTCCGTTTCTCCTAGAATTTTACCAGCTGAGGAGATTATCTGTAAAGAAGTGGTTTGGTAATAATGGATTTCAGGATGACTAATTCGCTTGCCTGTTCTTAATTTCCATAAATTTTTTAGATAATCCCAGATGGTCACCCGACCAAGTACAACCAATTCAAAATACGGATTGCTCGGTTGTTTGCCGGGGGCTATCACCATACCTTTACCAAATACGGAACCGTGACATACCGCAATCATAAAAAAGGGTTGTTCCATGTGAGTCTCATTAAATTTGAGCGTCATGCTGCTGGCCTTATATGAAACAAATGTCCGCAGTACGGCAAGAACATAAGCGGAATTCGTACCAAAGGTTTTACGGAAAAAGTTTAGTGCATTTACTACGTGGCCGCCAAAGCCAACATCAGAAATATTAATGAAATGTCGCCTTGTGTTTTCGGTTTTGCAATAGGGGATGCGTATTACTTGTCCAGGCTGATTAAAACGTTCGAAGGGAAGGTATTCAGAGCCCTTACGTTGACTAAAATTTCTAATGAAATCATTTCCAGTTCCGCCAGGTAAGAGGAATAGTTTTGGGTTTGACCCCGGATTGGCACAAAGTCCATTCACGACTTCATTTATTAAGCCGTCTCCTCCGTGAACAATAAGTAGATCAACGTTCCCTTTTGCCTCACGGGCCAAGGCGGTGGCATGTCCGCTATGGGTGGTATATGATATGCTGAAATCAAGGGTTAGATCTACCTGGCATGCAGTTAAAAACCGTTTATGGGTAGCGCGTATTTTTCGAGCACCGTGTATAATAGCGAGTACCTTCATGGGGACTAAAGGTAGGTTAAACTTTTTATACGTGTTGTTGATTGAGGAGCAAAGAGCTATTGCGCTATGGGTTCTTTTTTAACTGCTCTATCCGATTGATTTCATCAGGCGATCTAGTACTGCATTGACATAACCCATCTTCTAACCCTAACCCCCAAGGCTCAAGGTCGATATACCGTTGTTTATATAATTTTAGGTAAAATTCATTGAGGCAAACTGGAATTCCAGACCCCCAGTTTTCTTCTTCTTCCTCCGCTGGAAAATACAATTCTGCTTGAGCTTTTTTATATACATCGAAGGCTTGCTGCGAAGCCATTAAATTTCTAAAGAACCTTTCTTCATGTTCGCTTGAGGTCCATTCCGTTTGGCTATAAATTCGTTTGATTTTCGCGAGTCTTCCGTACATCTTTTTTTTCCAATATTGGCAGGAATCGTAAGATTGAATACTCATAGACGCTTGGTCAACAGCTTCAGGATATTTTGAAGTTTCCTGCGGATTCTTTGCTGGCTTTGTTTCTGAGGTGTCGGTTCGTTTGTTGTTCTTGCAACTTGTTAGGATAACACCAAGGATTAGCACCGATTTTATGAGTATTCTGTTTGTTTTCATTTAATGTTTGATAAAGGCTAAAGATAATTTATTTTTTGTAATGTATTTAATAATGAACCCCTCAAACCCTAAGCTTAGCCTTAGTTTTAAGTCTAAACGTCCTAACACCTGTCCAAATATCCTAATGTCCTAATATCCTAACACCTGTCCAAATATCCTAAAGTCCTAATATCCTAATATCCTAATATCCTAAATTCCTAAAGTCCTAATGTCCTAATATCCTAATTCCATACGGTGTAACCGAATTGGCCTTGTTCATTCTAGCGGTATGAAGCACCTATTTTTTTTACTGTGTTTGTGGGGTATAACCATGCACGCGCAACGGGATTTTATCCAAATTGATACCTTGTCATGGTCTATTAAAAATTTGGATGTTACCACCTTCAGGAACGGTGACGAGATTCGTAATGCCAAAACGCGTGAAGAGTGGATCGAATGCTTAAGCAATGCCATCCCCGCCTATTGTGATTATCGAAACGATACCACCTTGGGAAGGGTTTATGGGCATATCTATAATTGGTTTGCCATTGCCGACCCCCGAGGTTTAGCCCCGAAAGGAGCTCGTGTTGCGAACAACAGAGATTGGAGCGATTTATACATCTATACCAACGAAGGGGTATACAATTGGGCAAATATGGGATTAGTTGGTCAGCGCTTACGCAGCAAGGATGGTTGGAAGAATTCGTCTACCGGTGAGAACTATTTTGAATTCAATTTACTTCCCGGGGGATATCGTAATGAAAACGGGGAATTTGTAGGTTTAGGCACGGAAACTGCACTCTGGGTAAGAGATACAATGTCCTATGGCGTCGTTTCCCGTGGCAATGCACTGACGTCTCCGTTCGCCCTCTTCAATGGCTTGAAACCCGACATTTTATTTACGAACGATGGTAAAAAATCAGGATGCTACGTAAGGCTAGTAATTGGACAAGAGTTCGGTGTGAGCTCAAAGGTTCCCAAACGAGCCGATGAAGATTTTATAAATAGCTACGATCCAAATGCCCTTGAATCAGAGCAACAAGAGGAACCAATAAAACCTAAAAAAAGAAAAGGGAATCCGTAGATATTCGTTTTTTAATTTACCTTTGATTATCTAATCTTATTCTATGCGAAATCTCCTCTTTTTATCGGTTGTCAGTTTGTTTTTCACTGCTTGTAACACCGATGAAACAAAGACTTCTGATACCCTTGCTCCGAAATCTCCCGTCAAAGATACTGCGGCTCTTGATCAACCAGTAACAATTCCTTCTGGCTTAAAACTCTTTCCTTTTAAGTTGGCTGATAAAAATTGTGACTTAGTAGTACCGGAAGATATGGAGCTTGATGAAGGATGGTGTAATACACGGGAACTTGCGGGCATACGTGTTTCCTTAACCGATGCGGCAGTTGCACAGAAAATTAATGGCTTGATTTGTAAAGAAATCACTGGGAAGGTTGGAAATGTAACGACCTTGAAAAAATTCGTGGCGGACATTAAAACCTTGAGCAATGAAGAAGGCGATATGGAATTTATGCAGGATGAATTCTCCTGTTCACTGATTGACTCTTCGAATACGTATATGAGTATGGGGGTTTCCTCTTATTTTTATGCAATGGGGGCAGCCCATGGTCAACCCGGATTTCAAGTACTCAACGTAGATCTAACAACCGGTACAAAAATCACCTTAGCAGACCTCTTCGTTAATAATTATCGTTCTTCGCTGAAAGCTTTCGCAAAACGAAAGTTCCTGGAACAAAATGGAAATGAAGGTTGGTGGTTCACTACCGGTGACCAGCCGTTTGATTTGCCTGAGACGTTTGCAATAACTCGAAAAGGAATCACCTTCACGTATCAACCGTATGAGGTAGGTCCATATGCTGCAGGGGCACCTGAGGTTTTTCTGAGTAAAAAAGACTTAGCGAAGTGGCTTAAAGACAATCCATACTTGATTCCTTAACGAAATCAATAACTGCTGCTTGCCCCACCTATGCTTTCAATGGGGTGCCAAGTCGTCTTTACTTCTTGTAAATCTGTAATGCGCTGCAGCCCTTGATCCGTGCTGTTCTTATACGTAATGTGACGTTTTAAATTCTCTACACAAGCCAAGGCAAGCGGTTTGTCTAGTTCCCCCAAGGATTCAGTAACCAAGGCATTCACATCCATGTGTGCGGCCAAGGCCGGTGCCAATTCTGCTACCTTACCCGTTAGTATGTTAACTACACCACCCGGTACATCCGATGAATGAATTACTTCTGCAAACGTTACCGCACACAAGGGAAGTGCTTCAGACGCAGCAACAATCACCGTGTTTCCGCCACAAATAACTGGAGCAATGAAGTTCACGAGGCCAATCAGTGATGTTTGTTGTGGTGCAATAATTCCGATGACTCCCATGGGTTCTAATGCGGAGAAATTGAAGTGTGAAGAACTCACAGGATTAACACTGCTAGCAATTTGCTGGTATTTATCGGCCCATCCCGCGTAATACACAAGGCAATCAATGGATTCCTGCACCTCACGCGCCGCATTCGCTTTGCTTGACCCTTGTTTAATCAATTCCTCAATAAACTGGGCTTTGCGTCCTTCAAGCATTTCTGCAATTCGATATAAGATTTGTCCACGGTTAAAGGCTGTTTTTTCAGACCAACTCCCAAAGGCTTTTCTTGCAGCAACCACGGCATTTCTAACGTCTTTGCGTGAAGATAGGCACACATTGGCCAAGGTGTTCCCAGCGGCGTCAACGAGGGGATAATATCTTCCGGATTCTGTCCGTGGAAAGGCTCCTCCGATATAGATTTTATATGTTTTCAAAATTTCCATGACTTAGTTTCTTTTTCGCAATTTTTATGTCAAAATAATTTCAATGATTTATCATTTCAAATATGCACTCAATCCATGCACTCCACCTTCTCTTCCAAATCCACTTTCTTTGTATCCTCCAAACGGTGAAACCGGATCAAACTTATTGTAGGTATTTGCCCAAACCACCCCGGCACGGAGTTTTGTTGTCAGATTAAAGATTCTAGAACCTTTATCTGTCCACACCCCAGCGGCTAAGCCATAAGGGGTGTTGTTCGCTTTTTGGATTACTTCGTCAATGGTTCTAAAGGTTTGAATGGTTAATACCGGCCCGAAAATTTCTTCTTGGGTAATAACATGAGATTGCGAAACACCCGTAAATAAGGTGGGTTTACAAAAGAAGCCTTTGCTTGGAATGGAACAATCACTTTGATAAATTTCTGCGCCTTCCGCCTTACCAATTTTAATGTACTTGTTAATGGTATCCAATTGTTCTTTGGAGTTTATCGCGCCAATGTCTGTGTTTTTATCAAGTGGATCTCCCACATACAGGCTTTCCATTCGAGTTTTTAATTTTCGAATCACAAGATCCGCTATGTTTTCTTGCACAAATAATCGCGAACCCGCGCAGCATACATGTCCTTGATTAAAAAAGATTCCATTAATTATACCTTCCACGGCTTGGTCAATCGGGGCGTCATCGAAGATGATATTAGCAGATTTGCCACCCAATTCAAGGGTTGTTTTCTTATGTGTACCCGCCACAGCTCGCTGAATTATTTTCCCTACGTTGGTTGATCCCGTAAACGCAATTTTATCAATATCGGGGTGATTAACTATGGCAGCGCCTGTATCACCGTATCCGGTAACAATATTCACTACTCCCGCAGGAAGTCCAGAATCTTTAATGATCTCAGCTAATTTTAGCGCTGTGAGTGAGGTGGTTTCCGCAGGTTTTAAAACTACGGTATTTCCTGCAGCCAGTGCCGGTGCAATTTTCCACGCAGCCATGAGCAAGGGAAAGTTCCATGGGATAATTTGTCCTGCTACACCAAGGGCTTCTGGTTTTTTGTGTGGCACGGCATATTCGAGTTTATCTGCCCATCCCGCATAGTAAAAGAAGTGATTACAGGCAAGTGGCACATCAACGTCACGAGATTCACGGATTGGTTTCCCGCTGTCCAAAGATTCAATCACAGCAAATTCACGAGCCCGTTCTTGCATCATACGCGCAATGCGGTAGATATATTTTCCGCGTTCCGCCCCCGACATTTTGGACCAAACATCCGTATAAGCTTTTCTAGCCGCCTTAACTGCTTTATCAACGTCGGCGTCGTTTGCCCAAGCAATTTCTGCCAGCACGTCTTCCGTTGCTGGGTTGATTGTAGGAAAATATTTTTTTGAAGAGGGGGTAACCCATTCATTATTGATGAATAACTGGTATTTTTTTTCTAATCGGATATGCGATGTGCTCTCTGGAGACGCTGCATAATTCCACTCGGTTGAAGGAGTAGGGGTGTTTTTTTTAGCCATAAGTTAGTCGATTGAAAAATAATCTGGGGATTGGTATAATCCACTTTCGGTTTTCATAAGTTGCATCAGCACATCGTTTGCTAAGCTGCTGGCCCCAAACCTGAACCATTCGTTGGTCAGCCATTGATTCCCTAACACTTCTTTCACCATTACTAAGTTGTGTAACGCAAGTTTAGCCGTAGAAATCCCACCTGCAGGCTTCATTCCAATCATGATTCCTGTTTGATCATAATAGTCTTTTATGGCCATTAACATGGTATAGGTAACTTGCATCGTTGCGGCGGGTTGTATTTTCCCAGTGGATGTTTTAATGAAGTCTGCTCCCGCATGAATGGCAATATCACTGGCCATACGGACATGATCAAGCGTGCACAATTCTCCAGTTTCTAATATAACCTTAAGTCTTGCCTTGCCACACGCCTCTTTAATTGCGGCAATTTCATCAAACACAAAACTGTATTCACCTTCAAGAAATTTACCGCGAGAAATAACCATATCGATTTCATCTGCCCCTTGATCCACAGCGAATTTGGTATCGGCCAATTTTATCTCATGTGTTGATTGTCCGGAAGGGAAGGCTGTGGATACGGATGCGATTTTTACCGTAGAATTTCCGAGTGCTTTTCTGGCTACAGCTACCATCGATGGGTATACACAAACGGCGGCTACAGTAGGGAGGCCCGGAAGGGAATCATGTAAATGTTGTGCCTTGTAACACATTTGCTGCACTTTCCCAGGTGTATCTTTTCCTTCTAGGGTGGTTAGATCAATCATGTTGAGCACCATATGAAGCCCTTGTCGTTTCGCTTCGTTTTTTATGCTTCTTGTTTGAAATCGTGCAACACGCTCTTCTACGCCAACTTTGTCAACGCGTGTATTTGAGAGCACAAGGGATGGATTGTAGGTTTTTTTCACTGCGCAATTTTGTGATTAATTCAAAGTTACGCAAACAAATTGAAAAAGTTCTGTTTACTATGCCTCGTCGTCGTCGTCTCCGCTATCATCATCCGACTTATCGTAGTCATCGTCACCATCGTCGTCGCTATCCACGTCGTCGTCGTCATTGATGTCTGGTACTTTGTCAAAGTCATCTTCAAAATCATCCTCGTCGTCTTCGACTACCGGCTTGGCTTTCGGAGCAACTTTATTGATTTTAACAAGGTATATAACCTCGTCTGTTTCCCAAATGAGCGCATCGAGAATCTCTCCTGTTGGAGTTTTAAGCGATGACAAATGATTAATGTACCCGTCAGGGAAATCTTTTAAGATTTGCTTTTTTTGATCAAGCGTCAGTTTATCGTAACTAATGATGGACCTTCTTTTGGACATAGTGTTTGCGTTATTCAACGGGCAAAATTAATTTTTTTGATATACCGCGAAACATTTTTTTGCACTTTGTAAAAAAAAATTTTTCAAAGGCATCGAAATATTCCCATTTATTGCATTTCCATTACATTTGTCCAATGGCCAAAACTAAATCCGCTTTTTTTTGTCAATCCTGTGGTTACGAGGCTCCTAAATGGTTGGGTAAGTGCCCTTCTTGCAATGAATGGAATACTTTTGTTGAGGAACGAGTTTTAGTTTCAAAAAATAATCCCCAGCCCTTTTCGCGTCAAAAAAGTGAGCACAATCCAATTCGGCTGCAAGACATTGAGCAAACGGATACCACTCGCACTGCGTTAAAAGACCTTGAATTGAACCGGGTACTCGGTGGAGGATTGGTAAAAGGAGAAATTATTTTAATTGGTGGTGACCCTGGAATCGGGAAGTCTACGCTCTTACTTCAAATGGCGGTTAAAGAACAGCTAACGGTGTTATACGTTTCTGGGGAAGAAAGTGAACAGCAAATAAAAATGCGGGCGGAGCGCATCGGAATCGAAAATCCGAATTGCCACTTATTGATTGAAACCGATGTAAGTCAAATTATTGCGCATGCTGAAAAATCACTTCCGGAAATATTAATTATAGATTCAATTCAAACCTTGTTTACTCCGCACATTGAAAGTGCTCCGGGTAGCGTGAGTCAAGTTCGAGAATGCACGGCCTTATTATTGCGTTTTGCGAAAGAAATGGATGTTCCTGTATTTTTAATTGGTCACATCACCAAAGAAGGTACGATTGCGGGACCTAAAGTTTTGGAACATATGGTAGATGCCGTGTTGCAATTTGAAGGAGATAGAAATCATTTTTATCGCTTACTTCGGACCGTTAAAAACCGCTTTGGATCAACCAATGAATTAGGAATCTATGAAATGCAGGGTAGTGGATTACGGATGGTTGAAAACCCCTCTGAAATTTTAATCACCAATACGGATGGCAGTTTAAGTGGCTCGTGTATTTCAACCACCATTGAAGGCTTACGTCCCTTGCAGGTTGAAGTTCAGGCACTGGTTAGCACCGCTGCCTATGGAACACCCCAGCGTTCATCCAATGGCTATGATGCCAAGCGTTTAAATATGCTGTTAGCCGTCTTAGAAAAGCGTTGTTCGTTCCGTTTGGCGTCAAAGGACGTATTCTTAAACATTGCAGGTGGAATTAAGGTCGATGACCCCGCGGTGGATTTAGCGGTAATCATTGCCGTATTATCTTCAAATGCAGATATTCCGGTTTCTCGATCCTACACCTTTGCAGCAGAGGTTGGCTTGTCTGGCGAAATTCGTCCAGTAAATCGCATTGAAACTCGCATTTCAGAAGCTCAAAAATTAGGATACACGCATATTTTTATTTCATCCTACAACAAAGGAGTGAAGCCTAAGGATTATCAAATTGAGGTGATTCAAGCGAAGAAAATTGAGGACATTGTTAAATCCGTGTTTGGATAATGGATAAGGTAGAGTTTATTTCAGCGCAACACGTGAAAATCGAGTTTGAAATGGCCTCGGTCTTGCAACGCGGCTTAGCCTATGTGCTAGATACAGCCATTGGATATGTTTATCTGATCATTGTGATGCTTTCATTGATTGATAGCGTTCGCTTGGCTTACTCGGACATGGATGTATTGGTTGGTTTATTTATTCTTCTTGTAAATCTTCCTATTGTACTCTACAAGCCCATGATGGAATATTTTTTTAACGGACAAACCCTTGGTAAAATGGCCATGGGCATTCGAATGGTTCGCGTGAATGGCGACCGAATGACCATACGAGATATTTTTGTTCGCTGGGTGATGCGGGGCGAATTCTTCTGGATTTCTTTGGTTTCGAATCCAGCATTTATTGGATTAATTCCTTTTATCTCGGCCATCGATTTATTGGTAGCCTCCATGACGCCCTTAAGACAACGGGTTGGGGATATGATGGTCTCCGTTATTGCCATTCGAACCAGACCCAATCGAACGTTTACGCTTAAGGAAGTATTGAGTAGACAAACGGAAGTGGAATATGTTCCTACCTTTGAAAAGTGCATTACCTTTACGGATGAGGACATGATGTACTTGAAGAAGGTTATTGAGCAATATAAAAAATTCAAAGAGCCTGAAGTGAAGGAATTACTTGATCAAGTCACCTTGAAAACACAGCAACGCCTGGAAATAGAGGAGCCGATTAAGGATCAAATTAAATTTTTAGAGACAGTACTCAAAGATTATGTACAATTAACCCGATGAATCCTTCACAACTTTGCATTGTTCCAACACCGATTGGAAATTTGGAAGACATTACGCTTCGAGCCATTCGTGTGTTAAAAGAGTGCGACTTAATCATTGCAGAAGATACCCGAGTTACACGAAATTTATTGAATCACCTAGGTATTCAAAAGAAAGTAATTTCATTTCATACGAATAATGAGCATGCGCAGTTAAATGAAATGATTCGGATTATTCAACAGTCTACGCTTGTAGCCTTGGTTTCAGATGCCGGTACGCCTGGGATTTCTGATCCGGGATTTCTTTTAATCCGAGCCTGTGTGGAGCAAGGAATTTCCTTGGAATGCCTTCCCGGTCCAACCGCTTTTGTTCCAGCCTTAGTGTCTTCTGGGCTCCCGTGTGACCGCTTTTATTTCGAAGGATTTTTACCCCATAAAAAAGGCCGCCAAACGCGCTTAGAATATATTGCAGCCATGGATTGTACGGTGGTTTTGTACGAATCACCCTATCGCTTAATTAAGACGCTGGAACAGTTAGCTACTCATGTTGGGGGGAATCGTAAGATTTGTGTTTCTAAAGAAATTTCAAAGATGTTTGAATCTCACTTTCGAGGCACAGTGGATCAAGCCATTGAACATTTTAATTCAGTAGCAATTAAAGGTGAGTTTGTATTGATCATCTCTAAAGATTCACACGCAGTAAATGCCGCGGATAATGCTTAATTTTACCTATGTTTTTTAAGGAGATTGTTGGACAAAAAGAACGAATCGCTGATTTATTAGGCGAGGCGAAGTCTGGCAAAGTTGCACATGGACAGTTGTTTATCGGAAATGAGGGCTATGGAACTCTACCCTTAGCACTGGCATTTAGTCGGTATTTGCTTTGTGAAAATCCGACGGATCAGGATGCCTGCGGTCAATGCAGTTCCTGTCTTCAGGTAAACGAACTACAGCATCCCGATTTGCATTTTGTGTTTCCAGTAGTACAATCAATTACTAAAACCTCGGATAACCTATATCCTAAATGGCGGGAATTGGTGTTGTCATCACCCTATTTCTCATTGTTTGATTGGGTAAAACATATGGATGACAAAGAACGTCAGCCAATTATTGGTGCGGAGGAAAGTAAAGAAATAGTTAGGAAAATTAGTTTAAAGTCGTTTCAGGGCGGATATAAAGTAATGATCATATTCGCTGCGGATGAAATGAATATTCAAGCGTCAAATAAAATCTTGAAAATTCTAGAAGAACCGCCTCTTCAAACCGTATTTATTCTGCTTTCAAGTAAGCCTCAAGCTATCTTACCTACAATTCGCTCAAGAACCCAGTCTATGCACGTGACTCGATTGAATTCTTTTGAGATATCAACGTATTTACAAAAGGAACGTCAGATGGAATCAACGATTGCAGATGGTCTAGCTTCCTTTGCCGATGGGGATTTATGTGCTGCATTAGAATTGTTGAATGAGGGGGAAACTACGGCCTTGTATCGGGATTTATTTATAAAAATGATGCGCAGCAGCTATAAAAAGGATGTGATACAAATGATGGATTGGGCCGATGAGGTTTCTTCCCTCACCAAAGAACGTCAAAAGGTATTCATTCTTTATGCCTTGCACATGCTTCGTCAAAGTTTAATGCTTAATTACTTGGGTCCTGACCATGTCAGATTAACTGCTGAAGAATTTAATTTCATTGATAAATTTTCGCCCTACATCACAGGAAACAATATCCGCTTGTTTATCGATGACCTTGATGCAGCGCATTACCACATAGAACGCAACGCCAATACGAAAATCCTTTTTACTCAAATGAGTTTTCAGTCGATGAGGTTCATTCATCGGGCTTAATTGTTTATTTTTACCAAAAAAAAGAAATGGGCTGCGCATCATGTGGATCAGGAGGAACCCCTAACGGGTGTAAGAATAACGGGCTGTGTAGCAGTGGTGGTTGTGATAAATTAGAAGTATACGACTGGCTTAGCAATGTTGCCCTTCCTGAAAATCAAAAACCTTATGAAATTGTAGAGGTACGTTTTAAGAACGCGCGCAAAGGATTTTATAGAAACATAAATGGCTTAGGACTTCAAGCAGGAGACGTTGTGGTGGTTGAGGCTTCTTCGGGTTACGACATCGGAGTTATTTCGGTGGTTGGAGAATTAGCACGTATACAAGTTAAACGAAAAGCGCCAACGTTTAAACACGTGGAAGCTCGTAAAATTATGCATGTGGCAACTCAAGCCGAAATTGACCTTTGGATCAAAGGACGTTCGCTAGAGAAAGACATCATGTATAAATCGCGGACACTTGCCATGAATTTGAATTTAGAAATGAAGATTTCAGATGTTGAGTATCAAGCCGATCTATCGAAAGCTACATTCTATTATACCGCAGAAGGTCGTGTTGATTTCCGACAACTTATCAAAGATATGGCCGATGCATTCAAAGTAAGAATTGAAATGCGTCAAATCGGTTCTCGGCAAGAATCTGCCCGATTGGGTGGTATTGGTTCATGCGGAAGAGAATTGTGCTGTTCTACCTGGCTGTCTGATTTTAGATCCGTTTCAACGGCCGCGGCACGGTACCAACAATTGTCATTGAATCCACAAAAATTGGCCGGACAGTGCGGTAAGTTAAAGTGTTGCTTGAATTATGAGTTAGACATGTATACCGAGGCAATGAAAGCCTTACCCCGAGCTGATATTAAGTTAAAAACAGAGAAAGGGGACGCCTACCATGTTAAAACCGATGTATTTAAACATTTGATGTGGTATGCCTATCCGGGAGAGGGCGCTCTGGTGGTGTTAACCCCCGAACAAGTCCGTAAAATTCAGCAAATGAATAAAAACGGAAATACTCCAAGAGACTTGAAGGAATTTGCGTTTGAGGTAGAGAAGGAAGTAGAGATCGGATTTGACAACGTGGTTGGACAAGATAGCCTCAATCGCTTTGAGAACAAACAGAAGCCCCGAAAGAAAAAGAAGAAAAAACCTAGAAATCCAAATCAACCTGTACCAAATGCATAGGAGCTTGTTTAGATTCATTGCTGTTTTTTTTAGTGCAGTTTTTTTACTGTTTTCATGCGGTTCAGATGCCGTATTCAATCAGTCGATTCCGATTTCAGGACACGCTTGGAAGGAGAAGTTTCACCCGACGTTTAAGGTTCAAATCACCGACACGGTGAGCACGCATGATTTTGTACTTACGGTAAGAACAACTGTTGATTATCCGTATTCAAATTTGTGGTTATACTTAACAATAAATGGACCGATGGGCAAGTCGCAAAGGTTTCCTTTAGAAATTGTTACAGCGGATGCCACAGGGAAATGGACCGGTGATAAAAGCGGTTCATTGGTTTCGTTCTCTAAATTATTCATGCACGATCGATTCCCGAAAAAAGGCACCTATACCTTGAGCTTTGAACAAGCTACAACCCAGAAAACATTAGCTGAAGTGGTGGATTTAACCTTGGACGTTTATACCGCCGAAAATAAACAATAATGCACTATCCGTGTTTAACCTTGGCGCAATTGGAGGCACTTGAAACCGATTTCGTGGCTTTTTTAATTGTGAATGGGGTTGAGGGAGAAACTTGGAAAACCTTAAACGAAACGAATCCTTCAAAAGCACAAGAATTAGCTAATTTATTTAGTCAAGTGGTTTGGGAAAAGGTGCTTAAAGAGACGAGGCATGTAAAACGAGTCAGTGAAACTGAACGTGTATTCGGGTTTTTAGGTGAAGAACAAGGGATATTACTCATTGGACAACAAAATCCAAACGGGTGGGTCTTCCACAAGGCAAATAAACACTGGGGAAACAACCGAGAATCTGAAGTGTTCGCCTTGCTTCAACAAGGGTTTGAGCGCGCTACTGAACAGGAATTTAATGAAGTAAGTCAACTTTTAAAAACAACATAAAACAATGAAAAAAATACTTTTTTTAAGCATGTTAAGCATCGGTTTATCCGGTGTGTTTGCACAAATTAACGCGCCAAAGGCAAGTCCAGCTTGTAAACTTGAACAACGCGTAGGCTTAACCGATATTAGCATTAGTTATTCGCGCCCCGCAGTAAATGGTCGCACAATCTTCGGTGATTTAATTCCTTTTGATGCATATTGGAGACTTGGAGCAAATGAGAACACTAAATTCACAACGTCCGATGCCTTGTTTTTTGGAAAAGACACCTTGCCCGCAGGTACCTATGCACTCTTCGCGATGCCCGGAAAAACCTCGTGGAAGTTAGCCTTTTATACCGAGTTCGGTAACTGGGGTTTACCACCGGTTTGGGAACAAACCAAGGTTGCATTAGAACTTGCGGCACCCGTTAACGCGCGCGTTGACCTCACTGAAAACTTAACCATCGGCTTTGATCAATTGGAAAATAGTGGTGCCGAATTGTTTATTACATGGGATCATGTATCGGTGAAATTTCCGTTCACCATGAATACGAAAGATAAAGTATTGGCATCGATTCAAAAAACCATGAACGGACCAAGTGCTAACGATTATCATACGGCCGCTAAATTCTATTTGGACGAAAAAATCAATAACAAACAAGCTTTAGAATGGGTTGAAAAAGCAATTGTGCTTAGACCGGAAGCATATTGGATGCTGCGAACAAAATCATTGATTCAAGCAGAACTTGGACTGTATGCAGAGGCTATAAAAACGGCGGAACAGTGCATTAAATTGGCAGAAGCCGACGGAGACACATCCTACGTGAATCAAAGCAAAAATTCCATTACAGCTTGGAAAAAGCTTAAATAATCCATGCCTCGACTCAAGGAGTTTCTTTTATTACATGGCATTGTTTTTCTTTGGGGATTTACAGGTATAATTGGTAAATTACTACATCAAGAATCCTTCATCATTGTTTGGTATCGGGTCTTAATTGCATCCCTTGGCTTACTGGTATATTTGTGGATTACTAAAACGAGTTTTAGCGTAAAACGAACGCACATTTTGCCCGTGGTTCTTGTGGGAATTGTAGTGGCGCTTCATTGGATTACCTTTTACTATGCAATTCAAATCTCCACAGCCTCTTTAGGTATTTTGTGCCTGGCAACTACTACCGTGCATGTGGTTTGGTTGGAACCGCTCATAATGAAAACAGCATTTCAATGGAAGAAATTATTCTTTAGTTTAATGGTGGTGGCAGGTGTAGCTTTTATTGCGCGAGATTTTAAAGGAGATGTGTTATTAGCTACTGGAATCGGTTTATTAAGTGCCTTACTCGCGGGCATTTTTTCGGTTTCCAATGCAAAGTTATCTCAAACCATTCCCGCTCCAATTTTGTCTTTTTATGAATTAACTACAGGTTGGGTAGGTATTTCCTTGTATTTATTATTCACCCATGCCCCTAAGGCTTTATTTTACTTATCACAGAACGACCTCTTGTGGTTGTTATTTCTCGGGTTGGTGTGCACCTCCTTCGCCTTTATTGTAGCCATTAATTTAGTTAAAAAGTTAGGCGCATACACGGTTTCTTTAACCATAAATTTGGAACCAATTTACACGATGATTCTTGCCGTAGTATTGCTCAATGAACACAAGGTATTGTCGATCGAGTTTTATGTGAGTGCGTTTTTAATTGTTGGCGCCTTGTTATTAAATGCATGGCTTAGCAGAACGCCTAAAGAAATAATTAGTTAATTTAGTTCCGTGTTGAATCGATTGATTTTAGTTTGTTTAGCCGCAGTTGTTTTTTTAGTAACTGTAGGTATACCAATTTTTCATCACGACTGCACAGAAACGAGTTGTTGAACGTTTAAATGAAAATCATGAAATCACGAATTATATTTTTTATCTTTTTAGGGGTAGGATGTTTTAATCCCCTAGTGGCACAATTACATGGATTTGTTCGTGGCGTGAGCCTTTCGGATACCGTTCCGATGAATGGCGCAAAAATCAAACTGCTACATGCTAAAAAGGCCACTTTTAGTGATTCGGAAGGCAAGTTCGAATTATATCTTGGAAAACGATTCCCTGATACCTTGGTGATACTCAGTGCGGGATACCGACCAGACACCATCTTGCTTTCCGAAAAAGACCGATTCGGAGCAATCTCCATTGTATTGTTTAGTGATCAATTGCAACCAGAAGTTTTAGTTGAACGAAAGGCAGGAAATGGTACCATGAAAATTAGCATTGCTCAAGTAGAGCGCATTAGTCATGGAGAATTAAAACGCGC
>CANHSL010000013.1 GCA_947463385.1 Flavobacteriales bacterium | reverse complement strand
TTTTCGTCTTTTAACTGCTGAGGAACAGGAACCACCGCATGATCTGCTGTTAAAAAACACACATAGTTCTGTTTGCCAACTTGCTTATCCAAGGCCTTGAATAGTTTGGCAAGTTCAAGGTCTAACCGCGCATAAATATCCTCTATCTCAAGGGAATATGGCCCAAAGGCATGGCCCGCTATGTCGGGTGTTGAATAACTTATGCATAGCATATCTGAGGCGTCATTCTTTCCTACACCTTCATGGTTCAATAATTCAAGGGCAAAATCGGTTAATAAGGTATTTGCAAATGGAGTTATAGTAAATTGACTGTAGTTCCCTTTGGCGAAGGATGTGAACGCATAGGGGAACGTGGGTGTTTTTGCACCCTTGATTGTCACTTCATACGGTGAATTATCAATACTCCTGGAGTAACTTGAGGGGTCGTTTAAAAGTTCCCAATCTGCTAAATATGTGTCGGCATTCCGTTGTTCATTAAATGTTTGAACCCAGTTTGGTAACTGATCCATGTAAAATGTACTCGTAATAAATTTACCACTGCTGTAGTCAAACCAATAAGATCCATCACTCAAATGCCCACCAGGTAAAGCCGCACTTCGGTCCTTAATGGAAATCGAAAATACATTGGATGCAGGATAGGTAAATTTTAATTGATCGGTAATCGTCATGGTCTCTAGGTGGTGCGGAGAAACTTGCCCATATGCACTTGACGCATTTCCAACGGCTTGCACGCTTGGATCGGATACACAATTAACACCCTTAGCTTTGGTTCGATCATACCACTCATTCGCAACAATTCCATGATTATATGGCGTAGTTCCTGTGTAAATTGAGGCGTGGCCCGGACCTGTATAGGTTGGAACATAATTGTAGTTGGTGTTTCTGCAATTTACACCGCGATTCAGAAACCGATTAAATCCGTCTGTTGAAAAATGATGCTGAAATCGGTATAGGTAATCATAACACATTTGGTCAACAACAATCCCAACCACAATTTTTGGGGCTTGCCCGAAGATTAGTACCGGTACAAGCAGCAAGATGAAACGAAGTTCTTTCATTATCCTTTTCCTTTTGATGGCACAGAAGCGGGTGGGTTTTTTGGCGCAGGGGATACGGATGGCTTTTGAACAGGTTTTGGTTCACTGATTGGCTTAGAAACATTGGGTGTTTTAGGCTCAGGAGTCTTGAAATTAATCGTTGGCTTGACAGGTTCAGACGTCGGTTTACTCACGGGTTCATATTCGCTTGGTTTTGACGTAGCATCTACCGGTTTGGTAGGCATCGGTTGCGCTTGATTATCCGGAAATTTAGATGGGGCTATTGTGTTCGAATTTACCATAGGGTGCCTCAATTTATTTAGAATGACGCCTTCTGTTGCTGGAGGTGGCGTCGGAATTGGATTTGGTGTAAGGTCTAAATAATAGGCATCGAATATACAGCCATTCATTTCTGTTTCCGATACTCCCATTTGTTGACAGCGATTCCGAGCAGCGTCTCGGTTATTATTTGGTATCGAATTAAAGGTTCTAATTACCCGTGGAAACGTACGATCTGTATAAAAAGAGGTGGTTAATCCGGGGCGGTAATCAAACAGACTGCGTTCTTGAGTAACGCGATGTAATTCTGCAAAATCTTTAATGATTTCGTTTTGATATCGTTGTTCAATATCTTGTGATAAGGAGGAGAATTCCGGATTATTCATGCCAATGAATCCGGTTAAGTTATTTGATGCATTGAGTTGATTTACCTGAAATTCATCTTGACGGTTGAGGTTTGCATTGCCCAGTAAACCGCTCACTTGTTGCATATTGCAAGAAGGATAATTTACCGTGAGGTTTACAAATCCACGGTTAGCGCCTCCTCGGTTATCAATGATGACTTTTTCTCCGAGCGGTCCTGAAATAATATAATTCCGTCCGATAAGCCGGATGCTTCCCCCTGAGGGTAGGTAATACGTTCTCCCTTCCAAGCGAATCGGCTGACCATTCAACCACAAGGGGGAATTGGATCCGTCGGGCACATCTTCTGCATAATACGCCACACGGTCCCCATAGAGCTTAATTGCTACTGCGGTGTTTAACGAAAAATCATCCCGTTGAGGTTTTTGTCTTGCTTGTACCTCGAAGTTTTCACCCACTTTAGTTAAAACAAACTCACCCACGGTCTGAAAAGAATAACTGCTGTTGTCATAGGTTACGATATGTGGGTCTCCATAACTTCGCCCTTGCGTTGAACTACAATGGGTTGAATTATACAGAGCGTTCATTAAGTCCACGAAGGAATCAGATGGATTGGTGTTTAATAAGGTAGCTTGAAGCGCTTCTCTATCTTCCTGTGGTGCAAGCGAGAACAGTTCAGCAGGTGTTAAATCTTCTGGAAACGTTCGGTCAGGGACCGCTTGCTTCGAATGAAGCGCTTGCATTGCATCAAATAACCATGCGCCACGAATGGTATCCCAAGACATTAGGTTTTGCCTGATGGGTTCATAGGCAGGATTTCGCTGACCAAAACTAAGGGTAACGAAGGATAAGAATGCGATTAAAAAAGTTGTTTTCATACTTAGAATTTTGGACAATATTTATAGCCTACTCCTTTAATGGTTTGTATGTAAGAATCTCCTATTTTTTCTCTTATTTTTCTGATGTGAACATCGATGGTGCGATCACCAACAATAACATCTGTTCCCCATACATTCGTTAAAATATATTCACGTTTAAACACTGTATTGGGTTTAGAGGCTAATAGGGCTAATAAATCAAATTCTTTTCGCGGAAGCTGTAAAGGAATTCCTTGCAAATGAACCAAATGTGACTCTTTATCTATGATTAAATCCTCCGCCGGTTTTAGTTCTTTAGGAGAACGGGTGCTGATGCTTTTTCTCCGAAGAAGTGCATTAATTCTACTGACTAATACTTTTGGTTTAATAGGTTTTGCAATGTAGTCGTCACCTCCCGCCTCTAAACCTGCAATTTGACTGTAATCTTCTGCCCTGGCGGTTAAAAAACATATTAAAATATCTTTATTAGATTGATCTTCCTTAACCGTCTCACATGTTTGAATCCCATCCATGATAGGCATCATTACATCCAATAACATTAAATCGGGTTTTCGGTTTTTGATTCGATCTAATGCAACAGCCCCATTTTCTGCTACATCTGTTGTATGACCTTCTTTTTCGAGGTTATATTTAAGTAACTCTCTTATATCCGCTTCATCATCAACAATTAGTATATGTCCCATTTGATTTCGAAGGTAAGGAGATTTCTGTTCCAAAAGGTTATGGAAATAGCTATAAATGGAAGATTAACATTTTTTTAAGAAAAAAAAATCTGTCTATTCGTAACTAATCTCATTTTTCACATTACCTTTGCAGCAGTAGTAGGTTAGGTTGATTAGTCAAGGGCCCTGGGTAACCAAGGCTCTTGGCTTTTCATAATCAAGTTAATCACAATGTTGCCTACCATGAAAATCTCAATTTTACTTGCTGAAGACGATATAAATCTCGGGTTTGTTATCGCGGATCAATTACGCGCCGAAGGTTATCACGTGTCGTTAACTACCGATGGAGTCGAGGCATTAAAACGCTTTAATGAGCAGCCCTATCACCTGTGCATCTTTGACGTGATGATGCCAAAAAAAGATGGATTTACCTTGGCAAGAGATATCCGTCAGATCAATTCGGATGTTCCTATTTTATTTTTGACAGCCAAGTCGATGACTGAAGATAAAATTGAGGGCTTTAATGCGGGCGGAGATGATTATCTGACGAAGCCGTTTTCCGTAGAGGAATTAAATCTACGGATTAAATCCCTCTTGAAACGGGTAAACATTCGCACTGAAATCCCTGAAGAAAAAGTGTTTAATGTCTCCACGTTTATTTTTGATACAGAAAATCTGACACTCACCTTGAACGGAACGGCTCAATCTCTTACCAAGAAAGAAGCCCAAATCTTAAAAATCCTCTACAAATTTAAAAATCAAGTACTTCCAAGAGAGGTTATTTTAAATACAGTTTGGGGACAGGATGATTATTTTGTCGGTAGAAGTTTGGATGTTTTCATTACAAAGCTTCGAAAATACCTCAAGGAGGACGAGCGAATTCAAATTTTGAACATTCATGGTGTTGGATTCAAATTAGAAATCAAAGCATGATTCTTCACATAGAAACGTCTACTAAAATTTGTTCTGTTGCACTTTCAAATCATGGAGAACTGGTTGATTTTATTGAGACTTCAAGTGATCAATTTATACACGGTGAAGCGCTAACGGTAATGATTGATCAACTAATCAAGCGCAATTCGATTGATGTTGAATCATTAAAAGCAATTTCATTTAGCTTGGGTCCTGGTTCATACACTGGCTTACGTATTGGTTTAGCCACGGCCAAAGGATTGGCTTTTGGTTTAGGCATTCCATTCATTGGCGTTTCTTCGTTGGAGAGTTTGGTGAGTTTAGCCCGTCCAAAACATCCCAATGCTACAATTGCCGCGGCTTTTGATGCGAGAAGAGACGAGGTTTTTCTTCGAATTCAACAGGAAAACAAGGTACTATTGATGGATCAACCCGTGGTCATAACGGAAGATTTTGTTTCTCCAACCAACACCTTGGTATGGGTTGGTGATGCAAATGTCAAATTAAAAGAAATACTACGAATTGAGTCCCAACATATGTTTGATGACGAAATTCAAGCTTCAGCAATCGGCCAGATAGCGATCGCATTCCATCGGTTTTCCATCGGTGATTTTGATAATATGGATCAAATTAAACCGAATTATACAAAAGCATTTTATAGCGGTCCGACCAACGCATAATATTCACGCGTGTTTTTTGATAAAAAAATGCGCAATAATCGGTATATCTAACAATGTGTGTTAACTTTGTGGAAAGTTTGCACGGATGACGCCGAAAATTGATACACAGATTGCTCAGTTAAGAACCATTTTTCATCAATTAAAAGCAAAAATTGAGCAAGAACGAAAAACAGTTCAGCAATTAAATGTTGAATTAGAAGATGCTAGAAAGGAAGTAGAACGCCTTACCATTGCGCATAAAACGTTCCAGCAAGAAATCACCCGATTAACTGCGTTAGCTGAAGCAAACAAAAAACAACAGGCGATGGAGCCCAATTTGTTTAGTGGTTATTCACGAAACGAGGCTGAAATCGATGCGTTGGTAAAAGAAATAGATTTTTGTATTGCCCAGTTAAAACATAACAATGGCTAAAGTATCCTTAAAGTTGGAAATTGCAGGAAGAACATATCCGATTTCAGTCTTGGAATCTGAAAAGGATAAAGTGTTGAGTGCAGCGAACGCCTTGAATGCTTCCATTGAGTCGCTCAAAAAACACTATGCAGTGAATGATCAACAGGATTTGTTGGCAATGGCTTCATTACAGTATTTAATGAAACCCTTGAATAACACCCCGGTCGATTACAGTGAGATTGAACAAAAGCTAGAAGATTTAACTACGGAGGCTACGGACTTGATCTAAGAAGTTACCAACCCTGAATTAATAATTTTAAAAAAAGGGTATGGATTTATTAGGAATAATTATCGGACTAGCTGTTGGTGGAGGCGGAGCCTTTGCTGTACAGCAGTGGATTGTAGGTAACAAAGTAAAACAACGAATTTCAGAAGCGGAAAACGAAGCCGAACGCATCAAAAAGGAGCGAATGCTTCAGGCTAAGGAGAATTTTCTAAAACTGAAAGAAGAGCATGAAAATAACGTCAAAGAACGTGAGCGCCGCATGCAATCAAACGAAGATAGAATTCGTGGAAAGGAAAAATCAATTAATCAAAAACTAGAGGATCTAAATCGAAAGGAAAAGGATTTGGAACGCTCCCAAGGTGAACTAACGCAAAAAAGTTCAAGCTTAGACGGTAGAATGCAGGAACTGGATAAAATCCAACAAAAACGTGTGGCTGAATTATCAAAAATTAGCAGCCTTCAACCCGAAGAAGCAAAGAAAATGTTAATGGATGCCTTGGTTGATGAAGCGCGAACTGCAGCGATGGCTCAAATTAAAGAGATTTCAGAAGAAGCTAAATTAAACGCAAACCGTGAAGCACGTCGAATTGTCATTCAAACCATTCAACGGGTAGCTACCGAACAGGCGATAGAAAATGCTGTTACTGTTTTTAACATCGAATCAGATGAGGTTAAAGGTCGAATTATTGGTCGTGAAGGCCGAAACATTCGTGCGTTAGAAGCTGCAACAGGTGTAGAGATCATTGTAGATGACACGCCAGAAGCCATTATTTTATCTTGTTTTGATCCAGTACGTCGTGAAATTGCACGCTTATCGTTGCATCAATTGGTTTCTGATGGACGCATTCATCCTGCCCGAATTGAAGAGGTTGTGGCTAAAACCAAAAAGAACTTAGATGAGGAGATCGCAGAAACAGGACGACGGACTTGTATCGATTTAGGTATTCATGGCCTACACCCTGAATTAATGCGAATGGTGGGACGTATGAAGTATCGTTCATCTTACGGTCAGAACTTGCTTCAACACTCTCGAGAAGTAGCTAACCTTTGTGCAATTATGGCCGCAGAACTTGGGCTGAATGTTAAAGTGGCTAAACGGGCAGGTCTTTTGCATGATATCGGTAAAGTTCCGGATGAAGAACCAGAATTACCACACGCTATTCTTGGAATGAAAATCGCCGAGAAATATGGTGAAAAACCAGATGTCTTGAATGCCATTGGAGCTCACCACGATGAAATCGAAATGAAAACATTGATTTCTCCGATCGTTCAAGTCTGTGATGCAATTTCAGGAGCACGCCCAGGCGCTCGTCGCGAAATCGTTGAAGCGTACATTAAACGAATTAAAGAACTCGAGAATTTAGCGCTTTCCTATGATGGTGTTGGCAGCGCGTATGCTATTCAAGCAGGACGTGAGTTGCGCGTATTGGTAGAAGCTGAAAAAGTAACGGACCAACGAGCAGAAGAATTGTCGTTTACAATATCTCAACGCATTCAAACAGAAATGACCTATCCGGGTCAAGTAAAAGTGACCGTTATCCGAGAAAAAAGAGCAGTGAATTACGCTAAATAATGTATGCTTCCCGCTGATTTAAAACTCATTGCAGGTCCATGTAGTGCAGAGTCTTACGAACAATTAAGAGCTGTAGCTCAACAATTGGATTCAGTGAATTTATTTGCCTTTCGAGCAGGGATATGGAAACCAAGAACTCAGCCCGGTGCCTTTGAGGGCGCAGGAGCGGAGGGCTTAGGTTGGATGCGAGATATTCAAGATGAGTTCGGACTGAATGTGTTAACCGAGGTAGCTAATTCATCACATGTAGAAAAAGTTCTTGCCCACGGATTCAATATGATGTGGATTGGCGCTCGAACAACATCCAATCCTTTTTCTGTGCAGGAATTAGCGGATTCCCTTCAAGGTACCGAGGCAACAATCCTTATTAAAAATCCTACGAATCCAGACCTAAAACTATGGGTAGGAGGAATCGAACGCTTGTATAAAGCGGGGGTCAAAAAGGTAATTGCTATTCACCGGGGTTTTTCGACGTATGATAAACTTAAATATCGAAACCTTCCCAATTGGCAAATTCCGATTGCATTGCGTGCCGAGTTTCCGGGTTTAGAAATAATTTGCGACCCGTCCCATATTTCAGGAATTGCAAATAATGTTTTTGAAGTATCACAGAAGGCCGTTGATTTAAAGTTTGATGGCTTGATGATTGAAGTTCATCCGAACCCCGCTGTGGCAAAAACAGATGCAAAACAGCAATTAACACCCAAGGAGTATCTTGAATTGCTTGCAACGTTGAATGTAAGAAGTAGGGAGGCCATTGATCAAGAAGAGATACGCGAACTGCGTGCCAACATTTCAATTTTAGACAATCAAGTGGTAGAGATATTTGCCAAACGAATGGAATTGGTTGAACATATTGGCCACTACAAAAAACGTAATAACATAGCTATTTTTCAACCGAATCAATGGGAAGAAGCCTTGGCTAAATTTCTTAAATTATCTGAAGATGCAGAGCTGTCCAAGGAGTTTGCTGCGGAAGTTTTTAAATTGATTCATCAAGAATCTATAGATATTCAATCAAAAATATTACGAAATTCTGACCCAGGTGATTCAGCTTCCTAACCTAGTATTTCCCACTGTTATTCAGCCTCCTGTTTCTAAAAGTCACATGCAGCGAGAACTCTTGTTGTCTTTGTTGTCCGACACACCTACACACTTATTTGGTAATTTTTTGGTTCTTCCAGATGATGTGAAATCCGCCGTACAATGTCTAGAGGTATTTGGCGCTGAAGTATACGCAAGTTCAACTAAAATTACGATTGTCCCGCCTACCAAGTCAATCATACAGGCTGAATTATCTGTTCATGTAGGGGAGTCAGGTTTTTTAATTCGAAATATTGTTTCCGTTGGATTTTTATTTGCGCGGAAACTTATAATTCACGCCAAAGGCACCTTAGTGACGCGTGAACTTCACCTCAATGAGGCGCTATTTACGCAATTGGGTTTAATTAAACGTTCAAATGAGGGGGAATGGCCTTTGGTTTTAGAACAAATCAATCCATGCCTACAACACATTCAACTTGACGCGTCTGCTACTTCTCAAATAGCGTCTGGCGTCTTAATCCGTTTGGCTCAATCTACAGGGGAGCGTAGCCTGATCTTAACCAATCTTGTTAGCACACCGTATCTTCAAATGACGGTTCAAAATTTAATAAATCGCGGTGTTAGTCTTTCGTGGATCGATAACTGCATTTCCTTTGTTGATAATTGCCGAATTCAGGGCCGAGAAATCCAAATTGATGGCGATTGGAGTGGGGCCGCCAACCTGCTTTGCATGGGTGCGATTTCCAATGAAATATCTGTTAAAGGCTTAAGAAGCCAAGGAAATCAAGCAGATGAACATATCCTTGATATCCTGACATTGTACGGCGCGCAAATTCAATGGAATGGCGATGTTATCACGGTAGGGCATAGTGAAAATCGTTCGTTTAATTGCGATGTAACTCATTGTCCGGATTTGTTTCCATTATTGTGTGTGTTAGCCGCATCGGCCAACGGAACATCAATTATACAAGGAACGAATCGCTTGAAGAATAAAGAATCGGACCGCTTAAAATCCGCTATGGCTATGCTTAGTGCCTTAGGTGTTCATTTTGAAATAGGAACTAATGAGCTTATGATAACGGGCGGAATTAAGAACCATGAGCCCCACATTGATACGTATAATGATCATCGGATTGTGTTAGCGGCGCTTGTTGCATCAACAATCTCAAATTTGAATATTTCATTGACTGAAGTGGACTCCGTGGTAAAATCATTCCCTGAAATGAAACTTTATCTGTAAATTGAAGTAAACACATCCAAATTAATTAATTATGAAAAAAATCTATGTTTTAATCTTTGCTGTGATTGGTGGAGTAAGTGCGAAAGCGCAAATGGGTCAAGGGAATATTTCAATTGATCCCTACATTGGGGTACCAAACTGGGCAAACTCATTATTTTATAATCAGTATGAAGGTAATGAAACCAATGTTCAAGATTATAAAGTGGTTGGGAGTATGTTGTCTTATGGCGGTAGATTCGAATACATGGCATCCGATAAAGTAGGAGTTGGTGCTGATGTGAACTATGAAGTTTCGGGTTATTCGTATAAATTCGATGACTATGTATACGACGCCAATGGTAATATGCTTACAGACGCGAATGGTGATTATTTAATCACTCAGTATCAAACAACCTATTCTGCAAAAAAATTGCGTGCCATGTTCCGTTTGAATTATCATTTTGTTCAAGAAGAGAAGTTAGATATGTATGCTGGCTTTGCGGGTGGTTACAAATCTGTAAATCGTGGGAGCGAGACAAATCCTACAACTTCTAGCTATACGGACGCAAACCTAAATGGTGCGTTAGTTCCAGTTACGCTTCGTGTTGCAATCGGTGCAAAAATGTACTTTACACAAAACATTGGTGCACATGTTGAGTTAGGTGCTTTCGGAGGTGGTTTGCTTCAAGCAGGTCTATCTGTTAAGTTCTAAGTAATTATTATTGAAACAAAAAAAGGGAGGCTCGCCTCCCTTTTTTTGTGCTAATTAATTTCGAATTAATTTTCCATAAGTTTAATCAAGTTCAATGCGGAACCCGCTTTAAACCATTCGATTTGCGATTGATTATAGGTATGATTCAAGATAATATCATGATGTGTTCCATTGTCATGATGAATTCGCATCGTTAATGGTTTTTCAGGCGCAAATGACGCTAAATCAATAAAGTCAAATTTGTCATTTTCTTGAATTAAATCGTAATCAGACTCATTTGAGAAGGTTAGCGCAAGCATTCCTTGTTTCTTTAAATTCGTTTCATGAATTCGAGCAAAAGATTTTACAAGCACTGCAGAAACACCCAAGTGTCTTGGTTCCATCGCAGCGTGCTCTCGTGAACTTCCTTCGCCATAGTTATGATCTCCAACAACTATAGAAGAAATTCCTGCTGCTTTATAAGCTCTTTGAACTGCTGGAACTTCGCCATAGCTTCCGGTTAACTGATTTTTCACTTCATTCGCTTTTCCATTGAACGCATTTTCAGCCCCAATCAATAGGTTATTAGAAATGTTGTCAAGGTGACCTCGGTATTTTAACCAAGGCCCCGCCATAGAAATATGATCGGTCGTACATTTCCCCTTCACCTTAATCAAAAGTTTAGCGTCGGTAATATTCTTACCATTCCATACCGGGAAGTTTTCTAACAATTGAAGGCGTTGAGAATCCGGAGCTACAATAATATTAACGTCACTTCCATCTGCCGCTGGCGCTTGATATCCATTGTCTTCTACAGCAAACCCTTTCGTTGGTAACTCATCCCCTACAGGTGGTGTTAACTTGAAGGACTTACCTTCCGCATTCGTTAAGCTATCCGTTATTGGATTGAATCCTAAATCTCCTGCAATTGCTAAGGCAGCAACCATTTCTGGACTGGTAACAAAGGCGTGAGTATTCGGGTTACCATCGGCACGTTTAGAGAAGTTTCGGTTGAATGAATGAACAATCGTATTTTTTTCTTGCTTTTCCGCACCTTCACGTGCCCATTGTCCGATGCAAGGCCCACACGCATTGGTAAATACCTTGGTTCCCATTTTCTCGAAATCTGCAAGAATCCCATCGCGTTCAGCGGTGAATCGAACTTGTTCTGATCCCGGGTTGATACCGAATTCTGCTTTTGGTGTAATTCCGTTCGCAACGGCTTGTTTAACCACAGAGGCGGCGCGTGCTAAATCTTCGTACGAAGAATTAGTACATGAACCAATCAATCCCCATTCAACGTCCATCGGCCACCCGTTCTTTTCTGCTTCGGCTCGCATTTTAGATACCGGTGTACCTCGGTCTGGAGTAAACGGACCATTAATGTGTGGTTCTAATTCAGAAAGGTTGATTTCTATGATTTGATCAAAATAAGCTTTAGGATTTTCATAAACCGCTGCATCACCTGTTAAATGTTCAGCAATAACATCGGCAGCATCAACTACGTCTTGACGACCAGTAGCAACCAGATATCTTCTCATGGAGTCATCATATCCAAAGGTAGATGTAGTAGCACCAATTTCTGCACCCATGTTACAAATGGTCCCTTTACCAGTACATGATAAAGACTTTGCTCCTTCTCCAAAATATTCAACAATACATCCTGTTCCTCCTTTTACGGTTAAAATATCTGCAACTTTTAGAATTACATCTTTGGCAGATGTCCATCCATTTAACTTTCCAGTTAGTTTAATCCCGATTAATTTTGGAAACTTTAATTCCCAAGCCATTCCGGCCATAACATCCACGGCATCAGCACCACCAACACCAATCGCTACCATTCCAAGTCCGCCTGCATTCACAGTATGGGAATCCGTACCAATCATCATTCCTCCAGGAAATGCGTAGTTTTCTAAGACCACTTGGTGAATGATCCCTGCGCCTGGTTTCCAAAATCCGATTCCGTATTTATTCGAAATAGAGGACAAAAAGTTAAAGACCTCATTGTTTTGATTTAATGAGTCCTGTAAATCTTTACTTGCTCCAACTCTAGCTTGTATTAAGTGGTCGGCATGTACCGTAGAAGGAACCGCAACGCGTTTCTTTCCTGCTTGCATGAATTGAAGTAATGCCATTTGAGCCGTAGCGTCTTGCATTGCAACGCGATCTGGTGCAAAATCCACATATGATTTTCCACGTTCAAACGCTACAGTGCCATTCCCATCCCACAAATGCGCGTAAAGTATTTTTTCCGTTAAGGTTAACGGTTTATTTAGCAACTGTCTAGCTGCATTTATACGCTCAGGGTAAGCTGCATATACCCGTTTAATCATGTCAATATCGAAAACCATAGTAAAAATTATTTTAGCGCAAATCTACTCATTTTACCCTAAATCAAACAACATGTAATGCACTAAATAATTTACATCCTTTGCTGTAACGAGTGATGTTTGTAAGGTACAATTCACGGAACATGTTTCTTCCAAGCGGAAATACCATAAATTACGCCGTTGATGGGTTTTAACCCTTCGTTTATCGTTAAAAGATTGAATGCCTAACAACTTGTAATCGAGACAGCTGCATCAAACTATTAACGTAAATTTAATTTGACTACAACAGAATATGTGTAATTTTGAAGCCGAATTATTTGTTAAAAAATAAGGTTCGTTTATGGCTTACAACTTAAAGATAATTAGTATGCGTCTGAATCTAGTCCATGTATTCTTTTTATTTAATATCTTTTTTGGATTTTCACAACAACAGCAACAAAACGAAGTTTTTTTTAACTCAGCTTACCAAAAATTATCTGAAGTACCTAGAGGAACGTTAGAGGCTGTTTCCTACACCAATACAAGGTTAACTGAAATTAAAAAATCAGAAGTGGAATCTTGTTCAGGGTTACCTTCTCCATATGGTATAATGGGAGTTTTTGACGATGGAAAGAATTACTTTATAGAAAACGGAAAGTTAATTGGAACGTTAAGTGGTATTTCTACTAAGCAGCAAAAAGCTTCCGTAGAAATGCAAATTTTAGCTTACGCACTTGCTTTAGATTCTGTCATGAAGTTATCCTCACCAATGAACCTAAAAATCGAGGAACGATTGAAAATTGCAATTCTTGTTCTTTCTGAAATTCCTGATTCAGGTGTTGTGAATGATTTTGCTAGAAACGCATTCGCAATTGAAGTATTTAGACGATTAAATGATACTGAATTTGCCAATCTTCACCATTTTGAAGTTAAAAAATACGACCTTGAAGCATTATTTGGTGCTCAAAATTATTCTGTACTAACGGCGAAGAAAGTTAGTGTAAAAAAAAACGTCGTTGTTTCTCAAAATGGCGTAAACTACCTGCCATCAATCAATAAATCGCAAGAATATGGTCCTGCTCTATGGACACCAACTCCATCGTGTAACTATAGCAGTAGAAGTGGCACAGCAGTTTCCGCGATTACCATTCATACCGTTCAGGGATCGTATTCTGGAGCGATTTCTTGGGCGCAGAATTGTAATTCAGGAGTTTCATACCATTATGTAATTAGAAGTTCAGACGGACAAGTGACACAAATGGTTTTAGAAGGGTTAAAAGCATGGCATGTTGGAACGGAAAATCCTTACACTATAGGATACGAACACGAAGGATACGTTAACAATCCTGTTTGGTACACAAATGCCATGTACCAAGAGTCTGCTAATTTAACTAAAGATATTATCCAAAGCGGTTACGGTATCAACGGTTTGCGTACCTATTATGGTGCGGCCTCATCTGTTTCAAATGTTCTCGGAAATTGCGTAAAAATTAAAGGTCATCAACACTATCCGAATCAAACCCATACAGACCCGGGAATAAATTGGGATTGGGAAAAATATTATCGCCTAATTAATAACAGCCCAACTATAAATACCATAAATAGTTCGAGCGGTAACTTTTTTGATACCGGTGGCGCCAACGGAAATTATACCAATGATGAACGAAACCTTTGGCTCATTCAACCAACAGGCGCTGCATCTGTTACTTTAACTTTCAGTGCCTTTTCTCTACACAGTTCAGATCGACTTTTTGTCTACAACGGTTCCAATATAAATGCTCCCTTACTTGGTTCGTATACTGGAACAACACTTCCCCCGGTTCTTACAGGAACCAACGGTTCATTGCTTGTGGAATTTCGATCTGATTGTGGATCCACTTCTTCAGGTTGGGTGGCAAGTTATGTATCTACTAACCCAGCTGTTGACAATACCTTGCCTACAAGCACTATTAGTAATGGACCTACTTGGGAAGTGGCGAATTTTCAAAAACAAATTATTGATGTAGACCAAGGAAGTGGGGTAAACCAAGGGTTTTACCTCGTCGCAGATCGAAACCCAAGCAATTTGGGTTGGATGGCAAACGGAAATTTTGGATTTGTGCATGAAGATTTTGAAGGTGTTAACACCAACTGGACCCTCCAAACAGGATTATTTAGCATTAACAACCAAACATTTTTGATGAATGATGCTTCTCAAAATAATTCAAATGCCTACTTAAACGTAACGCAGAACAACAGCAATCAATACTTGTACGCGTGGGAACAAAAAATCACATCTAACAACCTGAACCAACGCGCAGGAATGCATTTTTTTTGTTCGGATCCAACACTACCAAACCGAGGAAATTCATACTTTGTTTATTTAAGAGAGGAAACCGATAAAGTTCAACTTTACAAAGTTACAAATGACGTTTTTAGCGTTGTTAATGAAGTCCCGCTGGTTATTACACCTCAGGTTAATTATGCCATAAAGACATGGTATAATCCAATCACCGGAATCATTAAAATCTATGTAAACAACTCGTTCGTTACGCAATGGCAAGATGCAAACCCAATTGTTGCAGGTAATTCAATTTCCCTGCGAACCGGAGCGAGTACCGTTCGATTTGATAATGTTAAAGTGTTTAAATCCAGGGCTACAAATATTTCGGTAACTGTGGGAAATAATCAAGAAATGCGTTATCAAAGCACCGGTGCAGTAAACACAGGAATGATTCAATCAGAAGTCATAGATTTGGCTCAAAATTGGGGTGCCACAGCAACAAAACAATATCTAATTGATTGGACGCCACCAGTAATTAATTTTTGCAACGATGGGACATCTTCAGATATTGATACCGTATATACCAATACAATTTCATCCAATTGGAATGCCTCAGACATCCATTCAAGCATATCAAATAATTCCTGGGCGCTGGGTACAAGCCCAGGAGGAACGAATATAATTTCATGGACTAATTGTGGATTCAATACGTTAATACAACATCTATTAGCGAATCCGATTTATGGTCAAACATATTATTTTTCAGTAAAAGCACAAAATGGCGCACTGTTAAATTCCCAATTAAATACAGACGGTCAAAAGTTACTTCCAAATCCGATAGCAGGACAGATTGAGAACGAACTAGCATCACTCATAATATACCCCAACCCAAGCAACGCAAATGGTTTTTGGATTGGAAATTTAATGCATAAAGCTGAAGTTTTTATTTACGACGCAGCAGGAAAACTGGTTCACAGTCTAAGTATTGAAAATAGTGGTTTCGTTGAAACACCATCGTTGGCAGTTGGGAAATACAACATTATTATCAGTTCCCAAAATCAAATCATCCTTAAAAAGTTAATTATTAATTGATTAATTAATTAGGTGAATGAATAAGAGAATTTTTTTCCAGTAGTATTATCGCAATTAATCTATTTTCTTCTTTTGTACGTTCATTAGTCAAAGGTGTTAAAATAACCGCTGGGGAGCGCCTTAACTAGGTCGTCTGTTTGGGAGGTTCATTACTTGGCAGTGATTAGCAACTTAAAACTTCATATTCAACCACATCTTGATTCGCGGCGCTCACTTTTCAACATGAATTTTTAATGTAATTTTGATTCATGTTTGAGGAGCTCGTTGTTTTTGATCTTTCTACCGTCTTGGCTGGTCCTTCGGTCGGAACCTTCTTTGCTGAACTGGGGGCAAAGGTTACCAAAATTGAACATCCAATTCATGGTGACGTCACACGAACATGGCGAATTCCCGGGGAAAAGCAAGAGGTTACAAGTTATTTTTCAAGTATAAATTTTCGCAAGGAGTATATTACGAAGGACCTTACATTGCCTTCCGATTATGCGTGGTTGTTGGAGAAGCTCCCTACGGTTGATGTATTAATCATGAATTTTAAGTCCTCAGATTACTTGAAATTTAATCTCACAAAAGAAAAATTACATGCAATAAATCCTCGCCTGATAATAGGTTCTATTTCAGGGTTTGGCGATAATTCAGACCGCGTGGCCTATGATTTAATTCTACAAGCCGAATCGGGAATAATGGCCATGAATGGTGAGCCCGAAAGTTATCCAACTAAAATGCCAATTGCATTAATTGACGTACTAGCCGCGCATCAGTTAAAAGAGGCACTTTTGCTTGCGTTGCTAAAGCGTGAAAAGACAAGGTTAGGGAGTTGGGTTAGTGTTTCGCTCTATGATGCAGCGGTTTCTAGTTTAGTGAATCAAGCGTCCGCATTTTTAATGAATGCCATCATTCCTTCCCGCATGGGAAGTCTGCATCCGAACATAGCGCCATATGGAGAGATTTTTAGAACTAAAGATGATAAATTAGTCACGTTTGCAGTTGGATCTGATCGGCAATTTCAAACACTATGCAAGGTGCTTGGTGGTGATTTGATTTCGAGTAATTTATGCTATTCAACGAACGAAGACCGTGTTAAAAATCGCATAAAATTAAAGGGGGAAATTGCGCCTTACGTTTTAATGTATGAGGCTAAAGAATTGTCTGATTTGGCATTAGAACATCTCATTCCGTTGGGAATTATTAAATCCTTAGATGAGGTTTTTGAAACAATGGAGGCTAAGGAGTTGATTCGATTAGAAAAACAGGGCAATACATCAACTAAACGCGTTACGCAACTTGCATTTAAATGGAAATAAGAGAGCCAAAAAACAAGGAAGAATGGGATACGTATTATCACCTCAGATGGAAGGTGCTAAGGCAACCTTGGAATCAACCCATTGGATCAGAACGAGATGATTATGAATTTGATCATATGCATTTTGCGGCCTTTGATGACAGCGAAATTATTGGTGTTGGTCGCTTAGACTTTATAGAACCTACGACACGTCAAATCAGATTTATGGCGGTTGAACCAAGTTGTCAATCCAAAGGTATAGGGGCAAACATGATGAATACCATGGAACAGCATGCTTGGAATTCAGGTGCAATTGAAATTATATTACATGCACGAGCACAAGCGCTGGGGTTTTACGAGAAACTGGGCTATGTATGTATTGAACCGTCACATTTACTTTTTGGTGAAATTCAACATTTTTTAATGAAAAAGAAAAAGGGATAGCCGTTGCCATCCCTTTTTCCAACCCTAAACCTAACTATTACAGAACAACGATTCGCTGTGTACCTGCAATTCCTGCTTTATTATATAAATTCACAAAGTAAGTTCCTGAACTCAATGAATTAATTTCAATTGAATTAAGTCCGTTGATTTCTTTATTACAAACAACGCGACCGTTGTTATCAATTACCGTGAGTTGTTCCATTTCTTCATTCCACTGAACTGTTGCATTTCCCATGCTAGGATTTGGAAATACCGTCATGTTAATTGAATGTTCTTCTGTTACACTGTTTGTTTGATTATTCAAAACTATTACCTCTAAACTATTCATACATCCATTCCCATCAACTACTGTCACTTCATATGTTCCAGCGGCAAGATTCGTTTGGTCCTCAGTGTTTACACCATTTGACCACAGGGTAGTATAGGATGGAACTCCACCAGTAATTGTTAAATCAATCGTTCCGTCATTGCCTTGTACTTCATCCGTCACGGTAGCATTTAATGTAATCTCAGTAGGTTGAGAAATGGTATAGCTGCTGTACGAAATACAGCCATTCGCATCAACTACGGTTAATCGGTAGGTTCCCGCATCAAGGTTGGTTAAATCTTGAGTAGTTGCTCCGTTATCCCAAGCGTAAGTAAAAGCAGGATTTCCTTGTAATACACTTACATCGATTGCACCATTTGCTTGACCGAAACACTGAATTTGAGTTACAACACCGTTAACTTGTACCGCAACTGGGGCATTCACTGTAAACGTGGTATCTGAACTACAACCAATGGCATCCACCAAGGTTAGGGTATAGGTTCCTGTTTCTATTCCCGGATTTTGAAGCCCTACCATACCATTAGACCATGTAACCGATACGTTACCCGTTACATTGGTTGGATTAAGGCTTACCGTTGAAGAGGTGCTAGCGCAAGTCCCTTGAATATTTACATTAAAAATCGCTTCGTGAACAAAGGTTTGAGCGAACAAGACTGCAGCTGCAGCATTTAATCGACCGCTTCCAATTTTCCCTGCATACAATGGATTCAGGGCATCAATATTGGTAGATGAATTTTTAAGGATTGTTTCAATATCAACATTTCCTAGGCACGGATTTACAGCTAACATAAGGGCAACAGTTCCTGTTACATACGGTGCGGCGTAGGAGGTGCCAGAACTATTCAAATACCATCCGTCGAACGGAGCAATCGCAACATTGTATCCTGGAGCAGATAAATCAACCATTTGATTGTGTTGATGCGTAGATAATGGATCTCCGTTTACTTGTTCGTGGTTATCTAATTCACCAATGCTCGTTACTGCAAATACATGAGCATATGCAGCTGGATAAACTAAGGCATCTGGAGAATTACATGTGTTTCCATTTCCAGCAGCGGCAATAATAAATGTTCCGTTATTGTATACTTCGGTCATTACATCTTGTTCGTATTGGTTGTAAAAACATCCAGAAGTCCAGCTTAGGTTTACCACCCGAATTCCGTTGTATGTAGCAACAAGTAATTCATTGTAGTTCATTTGATAGAATGCTATCGATGAATTGAATCCAATGGAACTAAGTCCAATATTGTTGTTTGTGTTTCCTGCCGCAATTGCACATACGGCATTTCCGTGTGTTGGTGTTGCTGTATTACTCGGGTCATATGACACGATTTTACCAGTCAATTCTTCATGCAATGGATTTACGTTTTGATCACTAATACCAATAAGAAAACTTGCATTACCTTGTGTGATGTCCCATGCTCCTTGTGCATTAATCAAATCCAGGGCATAATTATTTGCAAGACCTAAATTATAGTCGTTTGGTGTGTAAAGCACTTGGTAGTTTGGTGCTGCTTCAATTCCCGAAAGAACAGGTATTGATTTTAAGGTATTGGTTAATACTTCTTCAGTACAAGCACATTCGATTTCATAAACTTGTTGAAGCTTTGCTTGTCTTGACGAAGCTAATGCTTGTGTTACTTTGGTAATTCCGATGGAAGAAATCGCGGCATTGAAAGTTTCATTACTTGATACCAATTGTCCATCCGCTGAAACCGCTGGGATTGCTGAATGATCGGTTACTTGTACCCAAACTTTAGAAACTTGCCCTAAAGTCGTAGTGGTTAAACTTCCTAAGATTAAAACGAAAAGTACTGCTATTTTTTTCATATGCTTTGGTTTTAGCGTTGTTTGTTAAACCAAAGGTGATTATATATAAAGTCTGATGGATCCAGTTTTTCTTCTGGCACATGCAAAATACACGTACATACCGATAAGAAGCTATGTAGTTATTGGGAAGGTGCTACGTAGTTATACGTAGTTTGGACGGTTTCTTATCCGTTTAGGGCAATAATTTTATGAATTGATTCTGAATGAATCTTTTTAGATTTTGTTTTACCCGGTTTATTCACCTTTACTTTAAACCATGTTGATTTTGCATGGGAAGTAGTAAGTTCAACAAGGACATATCCATGATGTCGCAAGTTTACAAAGTCCAATGTGGTATTAAGTTCCTTATTTCGTAGTTTTCGTTCAACCGCTTTTGTCTTGCATGACGAATATCGTTCATTGTAATTAGCAGATGTTACACTGGGTGCAACCCATTCAACCCCGAGCGGTTCATTTCCATGCTCAAGTTTAAAGGCTATTGAACAATGAATGTCTCCAGTAAGCACAATTAGGTTATTTGCTTGATGTTTAGCAAGGCTGATTTTATGAAATTCATCGAATAATTGATTTCGTTCTTTCAAATACCCTTGCCACGTATCCATACTTTTTTTAATGCCGGCTACATCTGGTGGAATGGTAAAACTAGAAAAGAGCACTTGATTACCAAGAATATTCCATGCGGCTTCCGATTGATTCATGGAGTTCACAAGCCAATTATATTGTGTGCTTCCTAACATGCTGCTGCTTTCTAGGTTTTCGCCTTCTTGCGTAGGTTGTTTTGTTCTTCCTTTTAGTCGTTCATCAAGCATATATAAATTGGCTAAGGAACCAAAGTTAAATTCCCTTTGTATTTCATATTGCGTATTGTCGGCAATGGGTAACCATTCAAAATATGCTTGTTGAGCGGCATGTTTTCGTTCATTCCAATCCCCGTCTTCTTCTTGGTGATTTTGAGCTCCTTCGGTGTATGTATCATTTGCGATTTCATGGTCGTCCCAGACGGAAATAAACGCTGTGTTTTGATGAACTTTTTGCAGCTGTTCATCCAATCGATATTGGGCATAACGAGATCGGTAATCTTGAATCGTTAGTAATTCTTTGGCAGGCAGATGCACACGATTTAAGGACTTATCACCATAAACACCCGGGCCATATTCATAGATGTAATCGCCAAGATGGACTACAAAATCTAGATTAGGAATATTAGCAATGGATTCATAAGCGTTAAAATAACCCCATTCATAATTACTACAACTTACCACTGCGAATGTTAAGTGGTCTGGATTCGTTCCAATTGTTTTCGTTTTTCCAATATTAGAAGTATCCTCGCCATAAATGAATCTATAGTAATATTGCTTGTCTTGCGAGAGATTCGTGGCATTCATTTTAACCGACAAGCCTCGCGCAATCGCTACTTCGTATTGGTATGTTCTGGCGACCTCTTTGAAATTAGCTTGTTCACTTACCTGACAACTTACGATACGAAAGGGTTGAAGTTTGAATGGGTTTAATGCCGTCCATAGCACAACCCCTTTTTCCGTTGGGTCTCCGGATGCTACGCCAAAAGGAAATACGCCTTTCGATTTCAATTGGTCGTTAATTTCCGGGCAATAAATACTTTCTATTTGACCATAGAATTTAAAGCTTATCAATAAAATCACAAGGATTGAGAAACGCATTTTTTTAGTTAAAAATAAAGGTAATTCTTATACAAGGACTTGTGTATTCTGAATTTCGTTTAAATTTAAAGGAAATTTTAAAAAATGAAAAACAACCTACTCCTTACTATACTGCTAATCCAAGTATCTTTTTATGCGCAAAACGTCATTTGGCAAGATGATTTTGAAAATCCCGCAACTTGGACTTTAAATGCTACAATTGGCGCTAACGGTATAGATGCAAATAACTGGGTTATTTCCGATGCGGAAGGTGGGGTAGCGGCAGGTAATTGTGGGGTTGCCAGTAACGGCAATAAGACCCTGCATGTGAGTTGCCAAGGTGCATGGTGCGTTGGTAGTGGGGCTACCTATAATGCAGGCGATGGTGGCCTTGGATTTATTGATGCTACAACAAATAAACGCGCATTCACCAGTGCCAATATAAATACTATGAATACTGGTGTTTTGAATTTGTCTTTTGATTACATCGGTATTGGGCAGCCAGGAGCTGATTTTGGCAATGTAGTATATAGTGTAGACGGTGGAAGTAATTGGTCTGTTTTACAGGCTATAAACTCAGGTACAACATGTGCCTCAGGGCAAGGGCTTTGGAGTAGTGTTGTTGCCTTGTTGCCCGCTGGTTGTTCGAATATCTCCACATTGAGAATTGGATTTGAATGGCATAACGATAATGACGGTGCCGGTTCAGACCCTTCCCTAGCTATAAATAACGTGAAAATCACATCCCCAGTTCAACCTTCAGTGACTGCTTCTTACATGCTTTCCACTGACACACCCTGCTTAGGCGACTGCATTTCGATTACCAATACAAGTACCGGGTCAAATACATTCGCGTGGGATTTCGGGAACGGTCAAACGTCCACCCTGCAAAATCCCAATCCAGCGTGCTATTATTTTCCAGGGTCATACAACGTTCAATTAATTGCTTGTAATGGCATTAATTGCGACACGAGCGTTATGGCAATCACAGTTCAACCACTTTTAACCGGAACATTGAATGTAACTAGCACAGGTCCTTACACATGGCCATTCAACGGGATTGTTTATACAGCTTCGGGGACTTACGTTGACACAGCAGCAAATGTAAATGCCTGTGATAGCTTGGTTACGTTAAACTTAACTATTTTAACCGGCGGAATTAATGATTTGAATGTGTTGTCTTCAAAAAAAATAGTCAGAATAACTGATTTGAGTGGTAGAGTAACAGTAAAAAGACCGGGTCAAATTCTTATACTGTATTTTGAGGATGGAACGATGGAAAGGGTTTGGATTGAGGAATAGTTAAGTATTTAAATATGAGAAAATTAGTATTAGGTTTTTGTTTTGCATTGATTTGTGTGTTAACCAATCAGGTTAAGGCTACACATATTCTTGGCGGTGAAATTTATTACGATTCCTTAGGGAACGGTTTTTATAAAGTAACTTTTGAGATTTATAGAGATTGTAACAGTGCAACGGCCTATGACAACCCGCTCGTTTATACGATATTCAATGAAGATGGAACATTTTATTCAGAAGAATTTGTTTCCTTATTCTCCAGTTCAATTTTACCCATTGTGTACGATGACCCTTGCGTAACCCCGCCAAATAATATTTGTGTTGAAAAAGGAATTTATATTGATACCATTCAATTACCATTCAATCCATCCGGGTATCATATATCTTATCAACGATGCTGTTGGGCAAATAATATAGACAATATCGTAGATCCCGGAAATAATGGAATCACATTAACAACGTTTATTCCAGGGAGTGCATTAACTCCAGTGTATAATCAGGGTGCGCGATTCACAAATTATCCCCCCTTGGTGCTTTGCGCACAAAACACCCTGAACTTTGACCATGTTGCTTTTGATCCGGATGGTGATTCCCTCACTTATGAGCTAGCAGACCCCTTACTCGGTGGAAGTATAGCTAATGTAATCCCTAACCCCGAATCGCCCCCTCCATATGCAGGGGTAGCATGGAATCCCGGATTTTCCACCCTCGTTCCTTTTGGTGTGGGCTCATCAATTACAATAAATGCCCAAACGGGTATGATGTCTTTCACGCCAAACAACATTGGGAATTTTGTTGCTGGGGTAAGGGTAAACGAATTTAGAAATGGGGTGTTAATAAATTCAAAGATTAGAACCTTCGCGTTTAGAGTAGTCATTTGTCAGGTGGATATACCGATTGCTGTTAATATTACAGGACCACCCCAACTGGTTGAGGATTGCGGTTTTGCAGGGTTTATAATATCAAGAACAGATACTACATCGAACTTAATTGTGCAAATTGGTTTAGGTGGAACAGCCACAAATGGCACTGATTATCCATTCATTCCCGCCTCACTAACCATTCCTACAGGTGTGTTTTCAGATACCATTGCTGTTGAAGCATTGTTGGATACCTTGGTTGAATCAACCGAAACAGTATTCTTTAGTGTTATCGTTCCCAATCCCTGCGATGGCACCTTCGACACCACTTCGATTACACTTAACTTAGTCGATTATCAACCCTTACAACTTGTAGCCCTGGATTCTGTAAATGTTTGTGTTGGGGGAGGCGAGGTCCCTTGGCTTGGTTGCTCGGTTAGTTTTGGTTTACCACCGTATCAATATAATTGGTCGCCTGGAGTTTTTCCAAACAGTGACACCATCACATTGTCAGGTTCCTTGTTGGCGCCGAACCAAAATTTATTTTCTATAGAGGTGCAAGATCAATGTGGTAAAACGGCTATTATTGATCCAATTGCTGTCTTTAATCAATGTCCGCTAGTTGCTCCTAATGTGTTAACATTAAATGGTGATCAAACAAACGAGGTTTTCATAATTCAACATCTAGAAGACTACAATGCCGTGCAGTTGAGGGTGTTTAATCGATGGGGTAATTTAGTTTATCAAAATGATGCATACCAAAATGATTGGTCTGGCATAGCCGATAACGGCAAAGAACTTTCTGATGGGGTATACTTTTATACGATATTACCCGACAGTGAAAAGTACGCATACGACGACCAAGAACGAACCAAGTTCTTACTCGCGGGCTTTTTACATATTTTTCATTAGACCTTTTGTTTAAAGGGTTAATTCTGTATAATACAAGGCGCTGATCGGTAACCAACCGCTGTGAAAATCAGGAAATACTTATTTTTCTATTAAATATTTCAAAGTTTTTCACTTTTCCTATTGTGTAATTAATTTAAGCTTGTATCTTTGCACCCCTCAAAGAGCGTTTGAGGTATTTATATATTGTTAAATTAAGAGTATTTTTATGCCAACTATTCAACAGTTAGTTCGCAAAGGAAGAACGGCGGTAGTGAAGAAAAGTAAGTCTGCTGCACTTGATTCATGTCCTCAACGAAAGGGAGTATGTGTTCGTGTGTATACAACCACTCCAAAAAAGCCAAATTCTGCCATGCGTAAAGTGGCTCGGGTTCGTTTAACTAACGGACGCGAGGTCAATGCTTATATCGGAGGTGAAGGTCACAACCTTCAGGAGCACTCCCTAGTATTAGTTCGTGGTGGTCGTGTTAAAGATCTACCAGGAGTTCGTTACCATATTGTTCGCGGCGCTGAAGATACAGCGGGTGTTCAAGGGCGTTCTCAGCGACGTTCAAAATATGGTACTAAACGACCTAAGCAAAAATAATATAGTTGTCAATCAGCGATAATTTTTAAGCGATGAGAAGAAGAAAAGCGAAAAAAATTGCCATCCTCCCGGATCCAAAATTCAACGAACAGGTTGTTACCAAGTTTGTGAATAATTTAATGTATTCCGGAAAGAAGAGTTTGGCGTTTAAAATATTCTACGATGCGATAGAGCTCGTAGAAAAAAAGATTGAAGATACCCCAGGTCTTGAGGTATGGAGAAAAGCAATTGAAAATGTTACACCGAGTGTTGAGGTTAGAAGCCGAAGAGTTGGTGGAGCTACGTTTCAAATTCCAACGCCAGTGCGTGAGGAACGAAAGTCATCCCTAGCAATGAAGTGGTTGATTGGTTATGCTCGCAAGCGTAACGAGAAAACGATGTCACAAAAGTTAGCTGCAGAAATTATTGCAGCTTCCAAAGAAGAGGGTGCTGCTTTCAAGAAGAAAGAAGATACCATCAGAATGGCCGAAGCAAACAAAGCATTTTCACATTTTAGATTCTAAGAAATGGCAAGAGATCTTAAATACACTAGAAACATTGGAATTGCTGCACACATTGATGCAGGTAAAACTACAACTACAGAGCGAATTTTGTTTTATGGTGGAGTAAACCACAAAATCGGTGAGGTTCATGATGGAGCTGCAACCATGGATTGGATGGAGCAAGAGCAGGAGCGAGGTATTACCATTACTTCAGCTGCAACCACATTAACTTGGAATTACAGAGGCACGCCATATCATGTTAACATTATTGATACCCCAGGACACGTTGATTTTACGGTTGAAGTTAACCGTTCCCTTCGTGTACTTGACGGCTTAGTGTTTTTATTTTCAGCCGTAGATGGTGTTGAGCCACAATCTGAAACCAACTGGCGTTTGGCCAACAACTACAATGTACCACGTATTGGTTTTGTAAACAAAATGGACCGTCAAGGTGCAGACTTCCTTAAAGTGTGTAAACAAGTTAAGGACATGTTAGGTAGCCATGCATTACCTTTACAAATCAACATTGGTGAAGAAGACAATTTCAGAGGTGTGGTTGATTTAATCAATTTCCGTGGAATTGTTTGGAACGAGGATGATTATGGAATGACCTTTCAAGAAGTTGAAATTCCCGCGGATATTATCGATGAGGCACGTGAATTACGTGGTAAACTGTTAGAAGCAGTGGCTGAGTTCGATGAGACCTTAATGGAGAAATATTTCGAAGACGAGAATTCGTTAACGGAGCGTGAAATTCTTGATGCATTACGTCAAGCTACAATTTCAGGTAAAGTAGTTCCTATGATGTGTGGTTCTTCTTTTAAGAATAAAGGAGTTCAAGCCATGTTGGATATGGTAATGGAAATTTTACCTTCTCCACTTGACGTAGAGGCAATTACAGGAATTAATCCTAAAACGGACGAGGAAGTAACAAGAAAACCTTCGTATGATGAACCATTTGCGGCATTAGCGTTTAAAATTGCTACGGACCCATTCGTTGGTAGATTATGTTTTACTCGGGTTTACTCTGGTAAATTAGACGCTGGTTCGTACGTATTGAATACACGATCTGAAAATAAAGAGCGTATTTCTCGAATCTTCCAAATGCATGCCAATAAGCAAAATCAAGTACCAGAATTAGGTGCTGGTGATATTGGTGCAGTCGTTGGATTTAAAGACATTAAAACAGGGGATACCTTGTGTGCAGAAAATGCACCGATCATCCTTGAGTCAATGGTTTTCCCGGATCCAGTTATTGGGTTAGCAATTGAGCCTAAAACGCAAGCAGATACCGATCGTTTATCCATTGGGTTATCTAAGTTATCAGAAGAAGATCCAACATTCCGTGTGAATACAGATGAGGACACTGGTCAAACAATCATTTCAGGTATGGGTGAGCTTCACTTAGAAATTATTGTGGATCGGTTAAAAAGAGAATTTAAGGTAGAGGTTAATCAGGGTGCTCCTCAAGTGGCATACCGTGAGGCTATTGCCGGTTCAACTGAACACCGTGAAGTTTACAAGAAGCAAACTGGTGGTCGTGGAAAATTTGCCGATATTTTGGTAAAAATTTCGCATCAAGATAATCCAGAGAAGAAAGGTCTTGAGTTCATTAACAGCATCAAAGGTGGTAATATTCCAAGAGAATTTATTCCTTCAGTTGAGAAAGGATTCAGAGAATCAATGAAAAACGGGGTATTAGCAGGATTCCCACTTGAATCAATGAAAGTTGAATTAATTGATGGTTCATTCCACGCAGTTGACTCCGACTCACTTTCATTCGAATTGTGTGCGAAAATGGCGTACCGTGCTGCATTGAAGGCATGTTCACCTATCCTCTTGGAGCCAATCATGAAAATGGAGGTGGTAACACCAGAAGATTATTTTGGAGATGTTCAAGGAGATTTAAATAGACGACGTGGAATGCCTACCGGAATGGATGACCGTGCCGGAGCTAAGGTGCTTAAGGCAGATGTTCCATTATCAGAAATGTTTGGTTATGTAACGCAGTTACGTACCATCACTTCTGGACGAGCAACGTCTTCCATGGAGTTTTCTCACTACGCTGCAGCGCCTAAGAATGTAGCAGAGGATGTAATTTCAAAAGCGAAGTAATTTTTCAGCATAAAATTGAAAAGAAATGAGTCAGAAAATTAGAATAAAATTAAAGTCTTACGATCACAATCTAGTAGACAAGTCTGCTGAGAAAATTGTAAAGACTGTAAAAGCTACAGGTGCCGTTGTAAGTGGTCCTATTCCATTACCAACCCACAAGCGTATTTACACGGTATTACGTTCTCCACACGTTAACAAAAAGGCGCGTGAGCAGTTTGAATTGTGTGCATACAAGCGTTTGTTGGACATCTACAGCAGTTCATCAAAAACTGTAGATGCGTTGATGAAATTGGAGTTGCCAAGTGGCGTTGATGTAGAAATTAAAGTATAATCTTAAGTTAAATTAGTTATGTCAGGAATTATTGGACGAAAAATCGGAATGACTAGCATCTATAGTGCCGAGGGCAAATCACAGCCATGCACGCTTGTTGAAGCTGGTCCCTGCGTAGTAACTCAAGTTAAAACAATCGACCGTGATGGGTATGATGCTGTTCAATTGGGTTTTGGAAATCGCAAAGAGAAGAACACCCCGAATGCATTGAAAGGTCACTTCAAAAAAGCAAATACAACACCAAAATCGAAATTGGTTGAGTTTAAAGGATTCGAAAGTTGCAATGCCGGAGATGAAATTAACGTGAGTATTTTCGAAGAAGGTGAATTTGTTGATGTTGCAGGTACCTCAAAAGGTAAAGGGTTTCAAGGAGTAGTTAGAAGACACAACTTTGGTGGTGTTGGACAATCAACTCATGGTCAGCACAACCGTTTACGTGCACCAGGTTCAATCGGAGCATGTTCATATCCAGCGCGTGTATTCAAAGGAATGCGCATGGCAGGACAAATGGGAAATAAGCAGCGTACACAATCAAATCTTGAGATTCTTAAGGTGTTGGCGGATCGCAATATATTAATCATTAAAGGATCTATTCCAGGAGCGAATAATTCTTATGTAACAATTTATAAGTAATGGAAGCGAAAGTATATAGCGTAAGCGGTAAGGCGTCTTCAGCGAAAGCAAATCTCTCTGATGAGGTGTTTGGTATAGAGCCAAATAACCATTCGATATATCTAGATGTTAAACAACATTTAGCGAATCGCAGACAAGGAACACACAAGACAAAAGAGCGAAATGAAATTGCAGGGTCAACCAAGAAGCTTAAGAAGCAAAAAGGTACAGGCGGTGCAAGAGCAGGTAGCGCAAAATCTGGTACTCGTGTAGGTGGTGGCCGAATTTTTGGACCAAGACCAAGAAATTACTCGTTCAAATTGAATGTTAAGCTTAAAAGATTAGCGAGAAAATCAGCCTTTTCATATCAGATGAAAAATGATGCTTTAATGGTATTAGAAGATGTAAAGATGGATGCAATCAAAACAAAAGATTTTGTTTCTATGGTGTCTGCACTTTCATTAGACAATCAGAAGGTGTTATTGATTTTAGGTGATAAGAATGATGCTGTTTACTTAGCGGCTAGAAACTTGAAAAAAGTTAAGGTGGTGACGGTAGAATCTTTTAATACCTATGACGTGTTGAACGCACGTAAAGTTTTAGTAACCCAAACGGCGATTAGTCGTATTGAAGAAATTTTAAATTAATTGATCCAGGGTCATGCAAGGAATAATTAAAAAGCCGATAATTACAGAGAAAGCAACATTTGCTTCTGAGGCTAGAAATGCATTCACTTTTGAAGTGGATCGCAAAGCGAATAAGCTTGAAATAAAACATGCTGTCGAGAAAATGTACGGAGTCCACGTCACAGAGGTGCGTACACAAAATTATGGCGGTGGAAAATCTTCTGTGAAATATACAAACAAAGGCATTGTTGAGCAACGAAGCAAACAATGGAAGAAGGCTGTAGTTTCAATCAAAGATGGTGAAACCATTGATTTGTTTAACAACTATTAATTGAGCAATGAGCGTTAGAAAGTTTAAACCAACAACCCCTGGTCAACGTCACAAAGTGGCTATCGACATGTCGGTAATTACCGCGTCGAAACCAGAGAAAAGCCTTGTTAAAGGTGGTACTAAATCTGGTGGCCGTAACAATGATGGACGTATGACTATGCGTTACATCGGGGGAGGGCACAAACAAAAGTATCGTATCGTAGATTTCAAACGAAATAAGTTTGATATTCCTGCAACCGTAAAGGCGATAGAATATGATCCAAATCGAACTGCTAACATTGCGTTGCTTTATTATGCAGATGGTGAGAAACGTTATATTATCGCACCAAATGGATTGAAAGTAGGTGATACAGTTACTGCCGGTAGAACAGCTACTCCTAACGTTGGAAATGCAATGTATTTATCTGATGTTCCATTAGGTACCCTGATTCATAACATTGAGTTGATGCCTGGTAAAGGTGGGTCTATTGCTCGTGGTGCTGGTACTTATGGTCAATTGAATGCACGTGAAGGTAAGTTCGCAGTAGTAAAAATGCCTTCTGGTGAAACACGTATGGTACTTGTTACTTGTTTAGCAACAGTTGGTGTAGTATCCAATGGTGAACATAACCTAGAGCGTTCAGGTAAAGCAGGTCGTTCAAGATGGTTGGGTCGTCGACCACGTGTACGTGGTGTGGTAATGAATCCAGTGGATCACCCGATGGGTGGTGGTGAAGGAAGAAATTCCGGAGGTCATCCACGATCTAGAAATGGTATGCCAGCAAAAGGATACAAAACTAGATCTAAAACTAAGTATTCGAATAAGTTCATTATAGAAAGAAGAAAAAAATAACGTAGTATGAGTCGTTCATTAAAAAAGCCGCCTTTTGTTCACTACAAACTGATGAAACGAGTGGATGATGCCCAAGCTTCAAACAGCAAGGCAGTAATTAAAACATGGTCGCGTGCGTCCACAATCACTCCGGATTTCGTTGGTCTGACCTTCGCGGTACACAATGGTCATAAGTTTATTCCTGTATTTGCTACAGAGAATATGGTAGGTCACAAGTTAGGCGAATTTTCTCCAACGAGAATCTTCCGTGGGCATGGAGGAAATAAAAAAGATAAAAAACGATAAGATAAATTGTAAGTCATGGGTGCTAGAAAAAGACTAAGGGCTGAGAAGTTGAAAGATGAGAAAAAACAAATTGCTGTAGCGCAATTGAATGATTCGAAGATTTCTCCCCGTAAAATGAGAATGGTTGCCGATTTAATTCGCGGAGTTGAAGTGAATAAAGCGCTTAATATTTTAAGCCATAATTCAAAGTTCGCTGCGGTTGGGTTAGAAAAGTTACTACGTTCTGCAATCTCGAATTGGGAACAGAAAAACGAAGGCAAAGACCTGAGTGAGGAGAAAGTGATTGTGAAATCAATCGAAGTTGCCGGAGGAGCAATGTTGAAGCGAATTCAGCCAGCACCGCAAGGACGTGCACACAGAATTAGAAAAAGATCAAATCATGTTACAATCATCGTTGATGGTGTAAATTCTTAAGAATATGGGACAAAAGACAAATCCAATTGGTAATCGTTTAGGCTACATCCACGGGTGGGAATCTAACTGGTATGGTGGCAGAGATTACAAAGATAAAATCGTAGAAGATGATCAAATTCGCAAGTATTTGAACGCGCGTTTAGCTAAAGCTAGCATCGCAAAAATCATCATTGAGCGAACACTTAAGTTGGTTACTGTAACCATTAATACCGCTCGTCCGGGTGTGATTATTGGTAAAGGTGGACAAGAAGTAGATAAGCTGAAAGAAGAGCTTAAGAAATTAACTAAGAAAGAGATTCAAATTAACATCTTCGAAGTTAAACGTCCTGAGCTTGACGCACGATTAGTTGCAGATGCAGTGGCTCGTCAACTTGAAGCGCGTATCTCATTTCGTCGGGCAATTAAAATGGCGATTGCAGGAACGATGCGTTTAGGTGCCGAAGGAATTAAAATAAAAATATCTGGTCGTTTGAATGGTGCAGAAATGGCACGTTCTGAAATGTATAAAGATGGTCGTACCCCATTGCACACCTTCAGAGCAGATATTGATTATGCAGTTTCTGAAGCACATACAACTTACGGTCGTCTTGGAATCAAAGTTTGGATTTGCCGTGGAGAAGTATACGGTAAACGTGACCTTTCTCCAAACGTAGGAATGTCATCAGGTTCGTCGAATGCTGGCAATAGTGGCTCAGCTTCACCAAAAAGAAAGAAAAAGTAATACGCTTAAAAGAGTACTAAAATGTTACAACCAAAAAGAACGAAGTTCAGAAAAGTACAGAAGGGGAGAAACCGAGGTTTAGCGCATCGTGGGTCATCCATTGCTTTTGGATCATTTGGTCTAAAAACTTTAGAGCCAGGATGGATCACTTCTCGTCAAATCGAAGCTTCCCGTATCGCAGTAACGCGTTACATGAAAAGGGAAGGTAAAGTGTGGATTCGAATTTTCCCAGATAAACCAGTTACAGCAAAACCAGCTGAAGTTCGGATGGGTAAAGGTAAGGGTGCATTAAGCCATTGGGTTGCAGTGGTTAAACCCGGTCGAATTATGTTTGAAGCAGATGGTGTTTCATATGAAATCGCAAAAGAAGCAATGCGTCTAGCGGCTCAAAAGCTTCCAGTAAAATGCAAATTCGTAGTTCGTAATGACTTTGTTATACCTGCTTAATCCTAGAAAATGAAGACACAAGATATATCGAAATTATCGCTAGAAGATTTGAATCGTAAACTTACAGAGTTACAAGGTCAAATGATTTCTTTAACCCTAACGCACAAAACGGCTCCAATTGAGAACCCAATGAGAATTAAGAGTTTGAGAAAGACAATCGCGAGATTTAATACTGAATTAACCAAAAGAAACAGCGCAGCATAAGCGCTATAATTGAAGCTTAACATGGAAAAGCGAAATTTAAGAAAAGAAAGAATCGGGATCGTAACAAGTGACAAAATGGATAAGTCTGTTGTTGTGGCTGTAGAACGTAAGAAAAAACACCCGAAGTATGGGAAGTTCGTTAAAACGACTACAAAGTTTGTAGCGCACGACGAAAAGAACGATAGCCATATTGGCGATACAGTTAAAATTATGGAAACGCGTCCCTTAAGTAAAACGAAGAACTGGCGCTTAGTAGAAATTGTTGAAAGAGCGAAATAACCTGAGAAATGATACAAACAGAATCAAGATTATCAGTTGCTGATAATTCCGGCGCAAAAGAGGTACTCTGCATTAGAGTGTTAGGTGGTACTCGCAGAAGATATGCTTCTGTAGGTGACAAGATTGTTGTTGCTGTGAAAAGTGCAATGCCAACTGGTGCAGTGAAAAAAGGTTCAGTGGCTACTGCCGTTGTAGTGCGCACGAAAAAAGAAATCCGCAGACCAGATGGATCTTACATCCGCTTTGACGATAATGCATGCGTTATTTTGAATCAAGCAGGAGAGATGCGAGGAACACGTATTTTCGGACCTGTGGCAAGAGAATTGCGTGAGAATAATTATATGAAAATCGTTTCATTAGCACCTGAGGTGTTGTAATTTAAAGAGATATGCAAACGAAGTTAAAAATAAAAGTAGGAGACCTAGTTAAAGTCATCAGTGGTGATTCGAAAGGTCAAGAAGGAAAGATTACCTCAATTAGCCGTACGAAAATGCGTGCAACGGTTGAAGGCGTTAACCTAGTGAAACGTCACACCAAACCAAGTGCGTCTAATCCACAAGGTGGAATTGAGGAAAAAGAAGGAACAATTCATGTATCTAATCTGATGCTAGTTGTTGCTGGTCAAGCAACTCGAGTAGGTAGAAAAGAAAATGATAAAGGTAAATTAGTACGTTTTTCAAAGAAATCAGGGGAGGTGATTAAATAATGAGTTATACACCACGACTTAAAGAAAAGTATCAAGCTGAAATCATCAAAGATTTAACAGAACAGTTTGGATATAAATCAACTATGCGAGTTCCAAAATTGACAAAAATTGTTTTGAGTCAAGGGATGGGTGACGCGGTAGCTGATAAAAAATTAATTGAAAATGCAGCAGCAGATTTGTCAAGAATTGCTGGTCAGAAAGCAATTACTACAAATTCCAAAAAGGATATTTCTAACTTCAAACTTAGAAAAGGTATGCCGATTGGAACTAAAGTAACCTTACGTGGAGATCGTATGTATGATTTCTTAGATCGTTTACTTTCAGTTTCATTGCCACGAACACGAGATTTCCGTGGAATTAATCCGAAAGGTTTTGATGGACGAGGTAATTTCAATTTAGGAATTAAAGAACACATCATTTTTCCAGAGATTGATATTGATAAAGTAAATAAAATCCTTGGTATGGACATCACGTTTGTGACTACTGCTGAGAGTGATGAAGAAGCAAAAGCATTGTTAGACGCATTTGGGTTTCCATTTGCAAAAAAATAATAAGAAATGGCAAAAGAATCAATGAAAGCGCGTGAGCGCAAAAGAGAACGAATGGTAGCAAGGTATGCTAAAAAACGTGAACAATTGACCAAGGTTTTGAAATCAACTTCTACGGATGAAGATGTGGTAAATCAAAAGTGGGATGCAATGATGGCGTTACAAAAGATTCCTGCGAATTCATCTAAAATTAGACTACACAACCGTTGTGGTTTAACGGGTCGTCCTCGTGGTTACATGCGTCATTTTGGAATTTCAAGGGTGACGTTCAGAGAAATGGCTTTGGCTGGAAAAATCCCAGGAGTTCGTAAAGCTAGTTGGTAATATTATAAAGTTTAAAAAGAAATGACTACAGATCCAATCGCAGATTTTTTAACCCGCATTCGCAACGCAAGTGCTGCTGGGTTAAAAATGGTTGAAATTCCAAGTTCAAACACAAAACGTGCTATGACACAAATTTTGTTTGATCAAGGATACATTCTTAACTATAAGTTTGAGGATGACAACAAACAGGGTATCATTAAAATTGCATTGAAATACAACATGTCTACGCGTATTCCTGCAATTACCAAATTACAACGAATCTCTAAGCCGGGTTTAAGAAAATATGCCGGTTCAGAAGAACTTCCGCGTGTATTAAATGGACTTGGTATTGCCATGATTTCAACATCCAAAGGTGTGATCACAGATAAAGAGGCACGCAAATTGAATGTTGGTGGTGAAGTATTGTGTTACGTATATTAAAAATTGAAAGATGTCAAGAATTGGTAAATTGCCCATTACAATCCCTGCAGGTGTAGAATATACACTAAATGGAAATGTAGTTTCCATTAAAGGAAAAAAAGGGACTTTAACACAAGATATAGATTTGTCAAGTGTTACATTGAGTTTGGAAGATAATGTCCTTACGATTACTCGCGCTTCTGAAGCACCCGATCACCGCTCGAAGCATGGTTTATATCGTGCCTTAATCCAAAACATGATTGTTGGGGTTACAGACGGGTTCAAAAAAGAGATGGAAGTTGTTGGTGTAGGTTATCGTGCAAATGCAAACGGTCAATTACTAGAATTGGCACTTGGGTTTTCGCATCAGATAATCTTCGAAATTCCTAAAGAAGTTGTTTGCACAACGGTAACTGAAAAAGGAAAGGCTCCTGTGGTAACGCTTGAGTCATATGACAAACAGTTGTTAGGTGCAGTTGCAGCGAAAATACGTAGCTTCAGAAAGCCTGAACCTTACAAAGGAAAAGGTATCAAGTTCGTAGGAGAAGAAATTAGAAGAAAAGCTGGTAAATCAGCAGGTAAAAAATAATAGGTAAAGTCATGGCACTAAACAAAGTTTTAAGAAGAGCGAAAATCAAACGCAGAATCAGAAAGAAAGTTTTTGGCACCTCTGCTATTCCAAGATTGTCTGTATTTAGAAGTAATAAGCAGATTTATGCTCAGATTATTGATGATACAACAGGTAAAACCCTTGCCTCTGCAGGTTCGTTGAAGAATGATGCCGCGCAAAAAGCAGCAAAGCTCGAACAAGCAGCAATGGTTGGAAAAATGATCGCAGAAAATGCTACTAAAGCTGGTATTCAAGCGGTAGTCTTTGATCGTAATGGTTATTTATATCACGGAAGAGTGAAATCACTTGCTGATTCGGCTCGAGAAAGTGGACTTAAATTTTAATAAGAATGAGTACGCAACAAAATTTAAACAGAGTAAAATCGGCAGATATCGAGTTAAAAGATAAACTCGTTGCCGTGAACCGTGTAACTAAAGTAACCAAAGGAGGAAGAACCTTCAGTTTTTCAGCAATCGTTGTGGTTGGAGATGAGAATGGTGTAGTAGGTCATGGACTTGGAAAGGCTAAAGAGGTAACGGAAGCCATTACCAAAGGAATTGATGATGCGAAAAAGAATTTGATTCGCGTTCCAATTCGCAAAGGAACTGTGCCACACACGCAAAAAGGAAAATATGGTGGTGCTGAGGTTTTATTGAAACCAGCTACGGATGGTACCGGTGTAATCGCAGGTGGTGCGATGCGTGCGGTTCTTGAATCCGTTGGTATCCACAACGTATTAGCAAAATCTCAAGGGTCTTCGAATCCACATAATGTGGTAAAAGCTACGATGGATGCGCTTTCTAAAATGCGCGATGCAGCAGCAGTTGCTCGTCAGCGTGGAATTGACCTTAATAAAGTATTTAACGGGTAATTTTTCAAACAATGAGTGTAATTAAAATCAAACAAGTAAGAAGTGCTATTAAACGTCCTGCTGATCAAAAAGCAACGATTAAAGCATTAGGATTTAAACGCCTTAATCATGTGGTTGAAAAAGAAGGAACTCCGCAGATTTTAGGTATGATAAATAAGGTAAAGCACCTTATTCAAATCATTGATTAATAAGATAACAACTTAGAAATGGGTTTACATGATTTAACACCGGCCGCTGGATCGGTTAAAAGTGAAAAAAGAATAGGTAGAGGACAAGGATCAGGCCGTGGTGGAACATCTACACGTGGTCATAAAGGAGCTAAGTCTCGTTCTGGTTATTCTAAAAAGATAGGATTCGAGGGAGGTCAAATGCCTTTGCAAAGACGAGTACCTAAGTTTGGTTTCAAAAACATAAATAGAGTTGAATACAAGGCCATTAACCTTGATTCACTTCAAATGTTGGCTGAGACTAAAGGAATTACTGAATTCAATTTAGATACTTTCTTGGATAATGGATTAATCTCTGGTACCAAGTTGGTTAAAATTTTAGGTCGTGGCGAATTGAAGGCGGCAGTTAAAGTAACTGCACATCATTTTTCTGCAACAGCAACGGCAGCAATCGAAGCAGCAGGAGGTAGTGTTACCAAAATCTAAAAAAGCGAAATGAAAAGATTCATAACCAATCTGAAAAACATCTGGAACGTAGTTGAACTTCGTCAACGAATCCTATTAACGTTAGGATTGGTACTTGCATACCGGATTGGCTCGTTTGTAATCCTTCCAGGAATTAACTACAGTATTTTAGAAAGTGCCTCTGCAGGTGGTTCTGAAACTCAAAAAGGAATTGAGAATTTATTGTCTCTTTTTTCTGGTGGTGGTTTTACAAATGCGTCTATTATGGCCTTAGGTATTATGCCTTACATTTCCGCAAGCATCATCATGCAGTTGTTAGGTATGGCTGTTCCAGCCGTTCAAAAACTTCAAAATGAAGGGGAATCAGGGCGTAAAGTAATTAATAATTATACCAGAATTCTTACCATCGTGATATGTGCTCTACAAGCACCTTCTTACTTAAAAATGTATGTAGAGCAAAAAGGTGCCTTGCCTGATGATCCGTCCACATTTTGGTGGGCACAGACCATCATTATATTAGTTGCAGGCTCTATGTTCGCCGTGTGGTTAGGAGAACGTATTACAGAGAAAGGTATTGGTAATGGAATCTCATTGTTGATTGCGGTAGGTATTTTATCCCGACTTCCAGGAGCTTTCATCGCAGAGGTTGGAAAGTCTTTTGAAGGAGGAAACCTTATCAAGTTAGTATTAGAAGTTGTCGTATTAATGCTAATTATTTTGAGCGTTATTCTAATTGTTCAAGGGGTACGAAGAGTTCCGCTAAACACAGCAAAAGGGGTGGTTGGAAATCGTGCCGTAGAAGCACAACAAACAAGAAATTATCTTCCACTAAAGGTTAATGCAAGTGGGGTAATGCCGATCATTTTTGCTCAAGCAATTCTAACAATCCCAATGACAATATTTTTGAGCGCTACCGATTCCAAAGGTGGAGGGGGTATTGTTCAACGCATATTAAGTGATCCGTATGGTTTGTGGTATAATGTGATCTTAGTGGTAATGATTGTAGTGTTTACTTATTTCTATACTGCAATTATGATTAATCCACGCAAGATTGCGGATGATCTTAAACGAAGTGGAGGTTTTGTTCCAGGCGTAAGACCTGGTGATGATACTGCACATCATATAGATGATTTAGTAACTAGAATTACCTTTCCAGGTTCCCTATTTTTAGCAGGTATTGCGGTTATACCAGCAATTGCAAAAATTGCCGGAGTCAATGATTCGTTTGCGATGTTCTTTGGAGGTACTTCGCTTCTAATCATGGTTGGTGTTGTACTTGACACACTTCAACAGATTGAAACGTATTTATTGAATCGACATATGGATTCCCTTATGGGAGACACTAAGGTGAGAGGAAGAAGAGGAGCTAACGAATTATCAGGATTTTAAGAAATGGCAAAACAATCATCCATAGAACAAGACGGTACTATTTTGGAAGCATTACCCAATGCAATGTTCCGTGTTGAACTTCAAAATGGACACGTGATTACTGCGCATATCTCTGGTAAAATGAGAATGTTTTACATTAAAATCCTCCCAGGAGATCGAGTTAAGGTAGAAATGTCACCATATGATTTAACAAAAGGTAGGATTTCATTTAGATATAAATAATTAATACATAGAAAATGAAGGTTAGAGCATCTGTTAAAAAGCGAACTGCGGATTGCAAAATTGTAAAGCGAAAAGGAAGGGTTTATGTGATCAACAAAAAGAACCCGAAGTTAAAACAACGTCAAGGATAAAATAAGATATATGGCACGTATTGCAGGTATAGATTTACCAAAAAACAAAAGAGGAGTTATCGGATTAACCTACATCTATGGGATTGGACGTAGTACTTCTAAAAAAATTCTAAATAATAACGGAATTGACGAAAACGTAAAGGTTCAAGATTGGAATGATGACCAGTTGTCGGCAATTCGTAATTCAGTGAATGAAGTTAAGACGGAAGGTCAGTTGCGTTCTGAAATTCAATTGAACATTAAGCGATTAATGGATATTGGATGTTATCGTGGTATTCGTCACCGTTCAGGTTTACCTCTACGTGGTCAACATACTAAGAATAACTCTAGAACAAGAAAAGGTAAGAGAAAAACTGTTGCCAACAAGAAAAAGGTAACTAAATAATAAGTAAGAACATGGCAAAATCCAATCAAAAGAAGAAGAAAAATGTCAAGGTTGAAGCTGCAGGGGAAGCACATATCCAAGCAAGTTTCAATAACATTATTGTTTCCTTGACAAACAACGCCGGACAAGTGATCTCTTGGTCATCTGCTGGTAAAATGGGCTTCAAAGGTTCTAAAAAGAACACCCCGTATGCCGCTCAGCTAGCCGCTGAAGACGCAGCGAAAGAAGCGCATGACTTCGGACTACGTAGAGTTCGTGTTTTTGTGAAAGGACCAGGAGCTGGTAGAGAATCAGCAATTCGTTCACTTCACAATTCAGGAATTGAAGTAACTGAAATTATTGATGTGACACCACTACCGCACAACGGTTGTCGTCCACCAAAGAAAAGAAGAGTATAATTTTATTTAACCAGTCATCGAAGGAAAATGCCTTAATTCATGACTAAAAATTAATAACAATGGCAAGATATAGAGGTCCTAAATCAAAAATCGCTCGTCGATTCAGAGATCCAATTTTTGGTCCTGATAAAGCACTTG
>CANHSL010000012.1 GCA_947463385.1 Flavobacteriales bacterium | reverse complement strand
GATGTGGACGGCGTATTGACCAATGGCACTGTATTAATCAATGGCACGGATTACCAGCGAAGCATTCATGTCAAGGACAGTTACGCCATTCAATATGCGTCAAAACTTGGTTATAAAATCTTTTTAATCACTGGTGGAGAATCGGAATTCATTCGAAAAACGTATATGAAATTGGGTGTTACCGATGTGCGTCTAGAGAGCAGTAATAAGAAAGAGGTATTTGATGAATTAAAGCAAAAATTCAACTTAGAGGAAAACCGGGCTTTATACATGGGGGATGATATTCCGGATATTCCTTTAATGAGAATCATTGGGACAACAACCGCACCACAGGACGCCTCGATCGATGTGAAAGCCATCGTTGATTATATTTCGCCGATTAATGGTGGAATGGGTTGTGTACGGGACGTAATCGAACAAACACTCAGGGTGCAAGGAAAATGGCTAGGTGAAGGCGCCTTTACCTGGTAATTAGAGCCCTAATTCTTTGGACCAAAAAGCATTTAACAGCATAACCAAGCGCCGTGAGGTATTATTCATGTATCGTTTTGTGCGATACCCTCCGATCCACTTGATTCCAGAAATCGCATTGGTTAAAAACACTTCATCTGCTGAAAGTAAGTTGTGCGGGAGGATTGGACATTCATAAACGCGCACTCCATTTTGAATGGCTAAATTAATCACTTGCATACGCATGGTCCCCGCAATACATCCTTCTTGTAATCCTGGAGTATAGAGCACTCCATTGCTCACAATAAACAAATTACAACTGGTTGATTCAATGAGATTCCCTTTGTCGTTTTGTAAAATAAAATCATCTAAGCCAAGTTCATCCGCCGCAATGGCAGCCAACACTTTGGTAAGTCCATTTTTGGTCTTAAAGGGAGAAAGAACACTTGGATATAATTTGATGTCCTTGTACACATCGATTTCAAGTCCTTTATAGTTTAACAGGAAATCATTTTCATCGATAGGCCAAACCTCAATAAAATAGGTTGCTTCATTTGAAGTTGGTTTGTAGGTCCCACCGGCTGTTCGGTCGATGCTTATCCGACACTTCCCACCGGATTTAATCTCACTCTTTTCTAGTAATTCTAGTATTTTCTGATGAAATACTTCTTGAGTTAGGTAACTTGGAATTCTAATTTTAAGGATCTCAGCCCCCTTAAACAGGCGCTGTATGTGTGCGGTGAGGTTAATTGGCTTACCATGAATAATCCGTACACTTTCAAACACACCATCACCATATAAGAAAGCTCGGCTCCCCGCTTCTATGGCTGGCTCAGAAGCCAATAATACCTTTCCATTGTTGTTAACAAATAACATTATCGAACAAAATTATCAATAAATTCAAGTGCCTTATTTGGCGAGAGTAATAATACGAAAAGAATTCCAAAAAGCGCTCCACTGATATGCCCGTCATTTGCAATCCCCGTATTTCCTCTTTTCATAGCTACATACTCAAATAATAAATAAAGTGGCCCAAAAATATAGGCAGGTATTGGAATCGGTATAAAAAGTAGCCCCAAGCGCATTTTTGGCTCCCACAGGATCATTGCAAATATAACCGAAGAAACTGCCCCTGAAGCGCCAAGCGAACGGTACATGGCATTATTCCGATGCCTGAAATATGGAATTACCGTAGCTGCTAATCCACCAACCAGATACAGGGCAACATACATTACCGTTCCTTTTGAGTAACCATATGTTTGAGTCCAACTGGATTCTAAATGACTTCCCAGCATGAACAGCGATAACATATTGAACATTAAATGCTGATAATCCGCATGAAACCAAGAGTGTGTAAACAATCCCCAGGTTTGTTTACCCTGAGCAATCTCATAGGGATTAAACAAAAATCCTTCCCTCCAATATGGCTTTTTAATGCCTTCATAGCTAATCCAAACCGTCAAGGCAATTATGATAAGCGTAGTAGAAATGACCATCCGAATCTTAGGTTATAATTTCAATCAAAATTAGGTATATTTGCATAACAGAATGAGGTTTTTAATTGTTTTATTTTCTATTGTAGTTTTTGCTGTTTCATGCACTCGGCAACCTGAAATCAATTTTAACTTCCTCAAGGATGCTAGCTTATCCATTTCAACAAAATTACAACGGTATCTCGAGAGCGACAGCTTATTAAAAACACGCTTTAGTGCGGATGAAATCAAGTTACTTCGTGCGTATTACGAACAGGTTGATTTCGAGCCAACGATTGCATCAACCGATTCAACCCTGCTTAAGAAAGGAAAAGTACTAACCGCGCTTGTTAATGAATCCTTGGCCTTTGGTGTACCTAAAGAACTGTGCCTTCCCTTAAATGATTCGCTACATCCAGTGGAAGTTGAGTTACGAAGCATCGTTAATTTATCTAGAATTTTATCGATCGTTAAACATGGTTTTTTCGATTATACAACCAAGCAATCGAAAGCAGTACAACCGGTAGACGTGTCCATATTGAAGCGGTTTTTGTCAAAAAAACTAAAAAAAGACAGGGATGAATTTATCATTAACCAAGGACCAGTTTCCGATACCAATTATCGATTTATCGCTGAAGGGATTTACAAATTTGCAAATGACTATACCATTGACACCCTAAATTACAACCCCAAAAAAGACAAGGAGATAAAGGAAAATGCAAAGGCATTCGCCATCAAAAGTTTAAGAGCAAAAGGCTACATGAATTCATCCTACAGCGCAGAACTTTTTCAACACGCGCTGCTTGAATTTAAAACGGACAATGGCCTCGACAGCACCTATGAACTAAATGAATATACCATTGAGGCACTTGCTGAATCGAATAAACATCGCCTAACACGAGCGGCAATAAGCTTGGATAAGGTTCGTCAACACGCACCATATGGCCCACGATATGTTCGAATTAATATTCCGGAATACAACTTATATTTTTATGCCAACGACAGCTTAAAGGCAATCCACCGAATCGTCGTAGGAAAACGCAACACACAAACCCCGGAACTCGTTTCTGAAATACGAACCATAATTATTTATCCCTACTGGAAAGTACCCGCGAGCATTATTAAAAAAGAGATCATGCCAGAGGTGTATAAAAACCCATCATATTTGGCGAAACATCATTATAAATTGTGCCGATTTAATGATACGACCCGAATTAACCCGTCCTCCATTAATTGGAGTAAGCGACCGAGTGGATTTAATATTATTCAAATGCCAGGCATATGGAATAGCTTAGGCGTAATAAAATTTGAATTCCTTAGTAATCATAGTGTTTACGTTCATGATACGCCACAAAAAGCCTTATTTAACCGGAAAATCAGAAGTTTTTCACACGGATGCATGCGTTGTCAATACCCTGTCGAACTTGGTAAAAAAATGCTCGAATATGATCAAGAAGGAAGAAGAAAAAAATCTATGCCTGCAGATACGCTCGACTCCCTCGTTCGTATCGGTGACCACAAAGCCATCGCGTTAAAAACAAGAATTCCAATTTTCGTTGAATATCAAACGGTTACAACACATCAAAAACGTTTGACCTTTCACTTAGATATTTATTTTAGAGAAGAAGAAATCATCCGAATTCTTTCTCAAAAAAAGCACATTAAACCCATATCAAAATGATTGTTTCACCCTCCTTATTGTCTTGTGACTTCGCTAATGTTCAACGCGACGTTGAAATGTTGAATGAATCGGTTGCTGAATGGATTCATATTGATGTAATGGACGGGGTTTTTGTTCCGAACATTTCGTTTGGATTTCCCATATTGAGTGCCGTTAGAAGGCATACAAACAAAGTACTTGATGTTCATTTAATGATTCAAAATGCAGACGCCTATCTAAGTGAATTTAAAAAAGCTGGAGCAGATATTATAACCGTGCATGTTGAAGCATGTCCGCACTTACACCGAACCATTCAAGGCATTAAGGAATTAGGAATGAAAGCTGGGGTTGCACTTAATCCACACACGCCACTTTCCATGCTGAACCATGTGCTATCCGACCTTGACGTGGTATTAATCATGTCTGTGAATCCTGGATTCGGAGGACAAAAATTTATACCGGAAGCCATCAACAAAGTAAAAGAACTCAACCAGATTAAGACCTCTAAGAATCTGAATTTCATCATTGAGGTTGATGGTGGCGTGAACAGTGACAATGCCCCACAATTGAGTGAGGCCGGAGCGAATGCCCTAGTTGCCGGCAGCTTTGTATTTAATTCGAATGACCCACTGTCTACGATTCATTCACTAAGTCTCGTGTGATCAGCGTAACTTATCTTCATTCTTCACGTTCCGTACGCATGCGCATTGCACTTTTTTTAATTACTCTAGCGACGCTTAGCCTCTGCTCCGCACAAAATCTAGCTGAACTAGAATTGAAGCTTAAAGACCGTCTAACTCAACTGCGTAGCGCTAAGTCGAACACGGAAATCAATAAGTTAAACAGCCAATTCACTAAAGAAATGGGCGAATTTCTGAAAAAAGAAGGAGCCTTTGAATTTGAATTCACACAACTTTCCACCGTGGCAGATTTAAAAAGTGAGGATGGCTTGGTTCGAATCGTGCATTGGAACCTTGAATATACAGACTTCACCTACAGCTATGCAGGCTTTATCTTACACCGCGACATAGACAACGAAAGCACTGCCATGTTCAGTCTCATCGACGTTACCGATCCATATACCTTGATTCCTGAGCAAGTTATTGATGCTAAAAATTGGTATGGGGCACTTTACTACAAGATTATTCCGGTAGAATATAACAACGAATTTCAGTACGTCTTGTTTGGGTGGGACGGAGCCACTACGAGCAGTAATTTTAAACTAATCGACGTATTGGTATTTAAAGGAAATACAGCAAAATTTGGAAGCCCCTTGTTCGTGAACAAAAACAAAGTCCTTAAACGCGTGGTGTTTGAATTTGCAGACAAGAGCACCATGTCCTTGAAGATGGACCAAAAGAGAAATCGAATTGTGTTTGATCACTTATCCCCTGAAACACCTGCATTGACAGGACTTTATTCGTATTATGTACCAGATTTTTCTTATGACGCCTATGTTTGGGAAGAAGATCGCTTCATACTCAATGAGGATGTTATTGCGATTAACGACGCGGAAGACAAGGAATCTACCATTTATGTAATGGATCCAAAAACAGGAAAAGTCAAAAAGGAAACCTATAAATTGAAATGGATTAATCCGGAAGATAAACAGCATGACGGTGATATTAGTCATGTGGCCCGTACGCCAGAAACGGAAAATCCATCCGAAACGACGAATCAAAATAATGAAGAAACTATTCCCAAGAAAAAATGGTGGGACCGAAGAAATCCGGACAACCTTAGCGTTACTACAGGGAAATATCGTAAAAACAGAAGAAGGCCCCCAGAACCATGATGAAACTCGGTGAATTTAACTCCCTATTTATCAATCGATTTACTCCGCAAGGAGCCTATTTGGTTGAGCATTTTCAAGCTGAAATTGATGATGAGGAATCGAACGTTGAGGAGGTATTGCTTCCCACAAAATATTTAGCCAGAGAAGCCAAAGAAGGCGACCCCGTTTCTGTTTTTCTCATGAAAGACTCTGAAAACAGACGTGTGGCAGTTACCGATAAACCTCTTCTAACACTTGATACGTGCGCTATGTTGCGCATCGTAGAAATCAATCCCTACGGGGCGTTTGCTGATTGGGGCTTAGATAAAAATCTAATGATTCCATTCGCAGAACAACGACAAGGCGTAGAAATTGGCGACACCTACCCGATCTTCTTAAAATATGACGAATTAACAGATCGTCTTTTCGGTTCAATGAAGATTAGAAAACACCTCATTGAAGCACCAGAAAGCATTACCAATGAACGCGTAACCTTTATGGTTAATGAACATCATGAATTGGGATGGCGAGGAATCGTTAATCAACGCTACAGCGGCATGCTCTACCGGAGCGACTGCAGAATTCCTGTAAAACTTGGTCAGTACATTACCTGTTATGCGAAACTCGTTCGACCCGATGGTAAAATAGATTTGCAAATGAGTGCCGGCACGGTGGATAAATACGATGAAGCCGTTTCTATGGTTTGGGAGTATTTGATGGAACACAAGTTCCTGTTCCTCACGGATAAATCCGACGCTGCCGACATCTACAATCAATTCCAATTGAGTAAAAAAACATTCAAGCAAGCCGTTGGAAGGTTATATAAGGACCGAAAAATCAAGTTATTCGAAGATAAAATCGCACGGATTGATGAGTAAATCCTACGTGGAGCAGTATTTGCACGCTTATCATGTACTACCGACGGGTCCCTTACCCACCCTATTCGATTTCCCCCATCAATATGCCCCGAATGAATGGACGCAAACCGCGGCAGAGCAAATCCAAAAACTAATCGCTAATACCTTTGCCCACGAGTTCAACACCCTTGGGAAAATGTTTGGTGTCCTCGTAGTTGACACCCCGTTTGGAATTCGTTTCCTTGCGGGATTTTCAGGCAAAATCGACGAATCGACTCAGTTTCCCGGGTTTGTTCCTCCGATCTACGACACCCTAAATACGGACGCATTTTTTAAACAAGGCGAACACGAATTAAATGACTTAACGCATCGCATTAACGAACTTACGCATGGCGAACCCTTAAGTACAATCCTAAAAGAGAAATCTCAATACGAATTGGAGGCACAAGCACAAATCGCTGAGTTAAAGAGATCCATAAAAGGTAAAAAAGAACAGCGAGATTCCATTCGAAGGGCCCCAAACCTACCGGCGGACACTGAATCTCAACTGGCGAATGAAAGCAAACAGGAACAGCTCATCCTAAAAAAATTAAAAAAGGAAATCCAAACCAGATTAGAAGAAATAAGCGCGAAGATTTCTTTGATACAAGATGAAATCACGGACCTAAAAACGGAACGCACCAATCAATCCATCGCCCTGCAGCACCAATTATTTAAGGCGTATAATTTATTAAACTTCAATGGGGAATCGTCTACGGTTCTCGACGTATTTACAGCCTTCAACGGCGACATTCCACCCTCAGGAACCGGTGAATGCGCCTTGCCCAAACTGCTACATTTTGCTGCCTTGAATCAGTTAAAACCGATATGTTTTGCTGAATTCTGGTGGGGACTTTCTCCCGTAGGCGAAATTCGGAAGCATGGGCATTTTTACCCGGCGTGTAGAGCCAAGTGTGAACCAATTTTAGGCTTTATGCTTCAAGGAATTTCAGTTGCGAAAAACCCCGTACTTTCCATCATAAACACTTCCCCGTTGCGCATTCTGTATGAAGATGACTTTTTAGTAATTATTGATAAACCGAGTGGCTTATTGTCTGTACCCGGTAGAAGTGACCTAGATTCAGCGGAGGATCGTTTAGCGCTTAGGGAAGGAACGGGAGCATACATAAAAGCGATTCATCGACTGGACATGGGTACTTCAGGCATATTGATGTTTGCTAAATCCCCTGAAATATTGGCTGCTATGCAAACGCAATTCGCCAAGAACCGGGTAACAAAAACCTATGAAGCTATATTAGATGGGATTCCTAAAGAACTTGAGGGTGTCATCACACTCCCCTTACGCCTGAACTTAGCACATCGTCCACACCAAATGGTATGCTTTGAGCACGGAAAGAAAACACATACAGAATTCAATGTCTTGGAATTTAAAGACAAGAGAACGCGCATTGAATTCTATCCCAAGACAGGTCGTACCCACCAACTTAGAATGCATGCTGCACATCCCTTGGGACTGAATTGCGCAATTCTCGGCGATGAATTGTATGGCGTGGCAAAAGAAAGATTATACCTTCATGCGAAAGAACTCAACTTTACTCACCCAGTGGAATTAAAGAAAATGACAATCAATTCAAAAGCAAATTTTTAAGCGAGAAAAAACTGAAAGAAACTAGAACAATCCTATATGATTTGAAACTTTTGATATAAAATCAGCAAAAGTATTTCCTATCATTATAGAGTACCCTTGGTTTAGCCCATTGAATCCAGAAATATTATCGCCTGGAGAGCCTTTCTCATTAAAGATAAAAAGCTCATTTGTACCTGGGTTAATAAATTTAAATGAAAAATCAGCTTCTAATCCCATGATATACCCATTGAAAGTATTAGTATATGTTCGCGAAGATTGGGTAGTGTATGTCCATAAACTTGGCAAATTCCCGTGATGTATTTCATTTGTAATTTGATAATCAATGTCGATGTATATTTCTTTACCAGTCTTAATCAATGATCGGTTTGATGAAGCATATTCAAATTCAAAAAAATCGGCGGTAAATATCTCCTCAAAAGATCTTTTAACCTGATTAAAAACATCAGCTTCAAGGTCCTCAACTTTTTCATCGCTGAAATTAGATTTTAAATCAAACACATTACTTCTTGATGGCTTGGGATAAGGCATCCCAAAATTATCCTCACCATAGGTGAAGCTATTAATCACTTCGTTCAATACTACGGGAGAATAATCAGAGAAATCCTTTAAATTTAAGTTTCTCTTGAAAACAATAGTAAACTTATAATTCCTTGATTTTTTCATGTAAGAAAGTAGCGCCCGAAACAACCTAACATTTTTGGAATTGGGATTGAGTTGCTTATTGATCACATTTTGCTCAAATACCGCTAGCTCAAATTCCCACATCTCTAGTTCCTTTTTATTAACTTGATTGATAAACTTTGACGTGGGATACGTTTCTTGAAAACCTCTAACCTTTGCAATAGTTGGGAATTTGTATAGCTCAATAAATTCAACATTTTCCAAATGTTTGCCTTTTGGGCAATATTTATAGTATGCTTCAATAGCTAAAGCAGAACTATCCTTTGTTACTTGGCCAAATGACACTTCTTCTAATTTAGTCTTAACCTCATTAACATACCTTCCATCAGGGTAACGGTCGAAATATGAATTTAACTCAATCAAATTATCACTTTTCATTATTCTATTGTAGTAAAATAATTCCTTAAAATAAAAGAAATAGGAAAGAATAAGTAAAATAATAAATCCATAAACATAATGTTTCGGCTTTATAGTTTGTTGCTTTGAAGTATCGTCATACCAATGACCTGAATTTGTCATATTAAAAGTTTAAATTTGTATAAATATATATATATTTTGAAATGTGAATACAATAAATTCTTACATAATCCAATTCAAAGGAGAGACAAAAGTTCAACTAGAAAATTTGTATTTCTATTTAAAACAGTTGATTCCAGATGCTGATGAACAAATCAGTTATAATATGCCTTGCTTAAAACAAAACAATAAACCCGTGGTCTATTTTGCAGGCTATAAATCTCATGTAGGGTTTTACCCTACAGCAAAACCTATCGAACATTTTAAGGAAAAATTAAATAACTACAAACATTCTAAAGGAACGATTCAATTTCCAATTAACCAACCCCTACCAAAAGAATTAATAAGAGAGATTATTGAATATAAAATCACCTCCCAATAGGTGACATATGGTTTAATATGTTTAATCGACGAACAATACAAACATTTATTAAGCACGAACTTCTATTAGTTCATCCTTTGAATAACAGGTGATTTAACTATCTTTGCCTCCATTATTAAGGAGAAACTATGGCAAATACCTCAGACATTCGTAACGGATTGTGTATCAAGCACAATGAAAAACTATTTCAAATCATTGAATTTCAACATGTTAAACCAGGAAAAGGTCCTGCATTCGTGCGCACTAAAATGCGTCAAATCGAATCTGGAAAGGTGTTAGACCATACCTTTTCTGCGGGACATAAAATCGAACCGGTTCGAATCGAAAACCGCGAGCACCAATACCTGTATCAAGAAGGTACAGATTATGTTTTCATGAATAATGAATCGTTCGAACAAGTAAATATTCCTGCTAAAATGATTGAAAAGCCACTTTTCCTTCAAGAAGGAATGGTAGTTAACATTCTTTTTCACGCCGAAGAAGAAGCTCCTCTCGTGGTTGATCTTCCGATGTATATCATTTCAGAAGTTACCTATACAGAACCTGGTGTTAAAGGAGATACCGCAACGAATTCCATGAAACCTGCTACCATTGCAACAGGTGCTGAAGTGAAGGTTCCCCTGTTCATTGATAATGGAGAAACGATTAAAATTGATACACGAACTGGCGTTTATGTAGAACGCGTTAAAGGATAAACATGAAAAACACCGCCCTACTTCAAAAACACCTGGATGCGAATGCAAAAATGGTTCCCTTTGCAGGATATAACATGCCTGTTCAATATGAAGGGGTAAATGCTGAACATGAAACCGTTCGAACAGGCGTTGGTGTGTTTGACGTGTCGCACATGGGAGAATTTTTCCTTAGAGGACCAAAAGCCTTGGATTTAATTCAACGCGTTACAACCAATGATGCTTCGGTACTTTTTGATGGTAAGGCCCAATACAGCTGTATGCCAAATGGTAAAGGCGGTATTGTAGATGATTTGATTATTTACAGAATTAGTCAAGAGGAATACTTATTGGTTGTAAATGCATCAAACATTGAAAAAGATTGGAACTGGATTTCCTCACACAACACCGATGGCGTTGAGATGGAGAATGCTTCCGATGCCTATTCGTTATTGGCTATTCAAGGTCCAAAAGCTGCAGAAGCGATGCAATCCTTAACAGAGGTAAACTTATCCGAGATGGGATACTATACCTTTACCAAGGGAACATTCGCTGGACAACAGAACATCTTTATTTCAGCCACCGGATACACGGGCTCAGGAGGTTTTGAGATCTATGTTCCAAACGAAGTGGCCGTAGCGGTTTGGGATGCCGTATTCGAAGCGGGAAAATCGTATGGTATTAAACCGATTGGTTTAGCTGCTAGAGATACGCTTCGCTTAGAAATGGGATTTTGCCTATATGGAAATGACATCGATGATACCACTTCACCTATTGAGGCTGGTCTCGGTTGGATTACTAAATTCACCAAAGACTTTGTGGATGCGGAAACACTTAAAGCTCAAAAAGAACAAGGAGTTTCTCGTAAATTAGTAGCCTTTGAAATGATTGAACGAGGAATCCCTCGACATGACTATCGAATTCTTGATGCACAAAACAACGTGATCGGAAAAGTAACTTCAGGCACCATGTCTCCTTCAATGAAAATTGCTATTGGATTAGGATACGTGGAGCTTGCTCATGCTGGTTTAGATTCGGAAATCTACGTTGAAATTAGAGAAAAAGGCGTTTTGGCTAAAGTAGTTAAGCTTCCATTTTACAAAAAATAGTTCATTACATACGAAAGTTTAAAGAGCAGCGTTATCCACGCTGCTTTTTTTATGCGCATACTACAACTACCCACCTCCGATCAACCAAGAAACAAACTTATTGCTCACGGTGTTCGAAACTTGACAGACTCAGAACTAATTGCATTACTCCTTGGAAAAGGATCACATCAAAAAAATGCGAAGGAACTTGCACAAGAAATTCTGGTGTATTCCAAGAATGATTTGAGCCGCCTTTTTGGCGCTACTCAAGATAACCTGACTCGATTTCAAGGCATAGGACCTGCAAAAGCATCTACCCTGCTGGCTGCATTTGAATTGGGAAGGCGATTTTCAGCACATTACCCCATGCAAGGAAAAATCATCCGTAATTCTCGAGATGTATATCGATTTGCAAAACGCACCTTTTCTCTGCTTACACATGAAGAGTTTTTGATTCTCTTACTCAATAATAACAATGAAATATTACACGCACATCGGCTTTCGCGCGGAGGAATTACCGGAACGGTTGCCGACGGAAGAATCTTATTCAAATTAGCCTTTGAGTATAAAGCTACCGCAATAATTATTTGTCACAACCACCCAAGCGGCAATCCCAAGCCCAGTGAACAAGACATTCGACTTACGATGAACTATCGAAAATTCGGAAAATTCATTGATTTACCTATTCTAGACCACATCATTTACAGCGATTTTGGCTACTTTAGCTTCGCCGATGAAGGCTTATTAGATCAGGAATGAAAATCGTTACAATTATTGGAGCTCGTCCACAAATTATAAAAGCCGCGGCCATTAGCCGGGCAATTCACACGCATTTCAAAGACCAAATCACAGAGCTTATTGTCCATACTGGTCAACATTATGATGACAACATGTCTGCCATTTTCTTTACCGAAATGGGCATTCCTACAGCCAATTACAACCTTTCCGTAGGAAGCGGAAACCATGGGGTTCAAACCGCTAGAATGATGGAAGGCATTGAATCCATCTTACTAAACGAGAAGCCCGATGCGCTACTTGTTTACGGCGATACGAATTCTACACTCGCCGGAGCCCTTGCCGCTTCGAAAATCCACATTCCTGTCGTACATATCGAAGCTGGATTGAGGTCATATAACAAAGCGATGCCCGAAGAAATTAACCGTATAACGTGTGATCATTGTTCCACCCTACTCTTTTCTCCTACAAATCAAGGAATAGCTAATTTAGTAAAAGAAGGATTTAGCACGTCAACTCATGCGAAGGCATCCATTGATTATCCGCTGGTTTTCAAAACGGGTGACATTATGTTTGATAACAGCATGTTCTTTTCGAGCATTGCAAATGAAAAACAAGGCTTGGTTGAAACGCTTCAACTTACGCCCGGAGGATTTATCCTTTGCACCATTCACCGAGATTCTAACACGGACAAGCCCGAACATTTGAACCAAATTATTCGTGGCTTATTGCAAATTCAACGGGTTTCAAATCAGGCCATTGTGTTGCCCTTGCATCCAAGAACGCGTAAGAAAATGACCGAACTGTTGGAGCCCGCCGTAGCAGAAGAATTACAAGGAAACACGAGCATTCAAGTGATTGATCCGGCAGGATTCCTAGATATGATTTCACTAGAAAGCAACTGCAGCCTGGTAATAACCGACAGTGGAGGCGTACAAAAAGAAGCCTTTTTCTTTAAAAAACCGTGCATCATTCTTCGGGAACAAACCGAATGGGTAGAAATTGTTGAAAATGGAAACGCCCTACTCGTGGGTTCTAGCGAAGCGAAACTCATCGAGGCCTACCATCAATTAACCAATAAAAAAGATTTCACCTATCCCCCGTTTTTTGGCGACGGACATGCTTCCGAAGAAATTTGTCGGTTGATGATTGAACACCTATGATACTCATATTTGTTGAACAAGTAACGAACAGACTAAGGTATACCTTAGATTTCATATTTAATGCACGTGGTTTTAACTACGAATTAACCACAGACATTACGTATTTTACCGCGGCTAATGCAAGGAAATTCAATTACTCTAATCGGTCTTTTGAAGGAATTCCGACGGTTACTCCGTGTAACTTATTGTTTGAAGAAGGCATCGACGCCATTGCCTTGGATAAGGTGTGTTTCGAAGACCTTGAAATCATGTCGTTCAATCAAATCCCGGACCTCTTAGCGTCAATTTTCTTTGTATTATCTCGATATGAGGAATACTGGGTAAGCGAACGAGACGCACATGACCGATTTCCTGCCGTATGCAGTATGCAATCGGTATACGGATGGTTGAATGAACCCATTTGTGACCGTTGGGCAATAAGCCTGTTAACATTTATCGGAATCCCTTTGACTCCAAACGTTGAATTCAAGATTCAACCTACCTTCGACATTGATTCTACCTTTGCGTATAGAGAAAAAGGCCTGCTGCGAAACATGGCTGGAACAATCCGTGATGTATCGAAAGGAAAGATTGCGCGTGTCAAGGAGCGTTTTCAGGTGTTAAGCAATACGCGAAAAGACCCCTTTGATACCTTTGACCGCATAAAAGCGCTCACGGTAAACTATCCCGATACCCGATGCTTTTGGTTAATGGCAGATTATGGGTCCTACAATAAGAACTTGGCATTCAACAACACCAAACAACGCGAAATCATTAAGGACATCGCTACACGTTGTGAAATCGGGATTCATCCGGGTTATGACTCATATACCAGCGCGAAGCCCCTTGCACTTGAAATTAGTCGCTTATCCGCGGTGCTTGAGAAACCGGTAACTTTCAGTAGACAACATTTCCTAAGGGTACGAATTCCTGAAACATACACACTACTTGTAGAACAGCGCATTAAGGAAGATTATTCGATGGGCTATGCCGAAACGACGGGATTCCGAATGGGGACAGCACGCAAAACGGCATGGTTTGATTTGCGAACCAATGAAATCACGGGACTCATGTTTCAACCTTTTTGCTATATGGATGGAACCTTGAATGAATACCTAAAACTATGTCCTGAACAAGCGATTCAGGAAGTCCGTGAACTAAAACGAGTCGTTAAAGAATTCGGCGGTACGTTCAGCTTTATTTGGCACAACGAAACCCTGGGATTTAAGCAGCACTGGGCCGGCTGGGAACTGGTGTTTGAGGAGAGTATTTCCTATTCATAAAACTTCACTTGCACACCTACCTTGAACCAACGTCCCGGCATTTGCACATACCCTGCTTCGATGTAATCCGTATTAAAAAGGTTGTTCCCCTCTAGAAAAACGGAAAAATTACGCGTTGGATTGACTGTAAGTTTCGCATCCACCAAGGAATAGGCATTGCCTCCGACACGGTCCACCCCTCGATACGCCACGGAAGCATAAACCCAATGAGTCAGGTTCATCGTTAGCTTTGCAATTAACTGATTCCGCAAGCCCGAAAACGCGTACCTGGATTCCGTATCTTGAACGATATCGATAAACTGATGCGAAGCATCGATGTAGTTATAGCCCAGCGATAATTCACGAATCATAATGCTTCCATTGCCATTCCAACGATAGTTAATGCTGCTTTCAAACCCGGTAAATATCACATTGGCCAAATTAACTGGGGTCCACGGATTCGGAGTACTCGTAGTACTTCTAACCCAATCAATCATATTTGTAGTATTCCGACGATAAACAGAGGCTTCGATTCTCAATTTCGATTTAAACATATCGGCACTTCCAGAAACCGCCGACCCCCATGCTAAATTCCACACCATGCCAAGTTCTGCATTCGTAGCATATTCAGGCTGTAAATCGGGATTCCCTACGTTGGAATAATCTTGATAAAACAAATCCGTATAGGTTGGCGCACGGTAGCTCTGACCTATATTCGCATAGATCTTGACGGGGATAAATCGACGAAAAGAAACTGGATTAAATGCACATTCAAACCCAGGTAATATCTTTTGATAGACTTGGTTGTTCATGGATAAATTGAAATAATGTGCATTGGCAATAAGGATGAGTTTTTCGCCAAATAAGGATACCTTATGATCTAAAAACCCAGAAATATAGGTACGTTCACGTGACCCAAGATTCGAACTTTCTAACGACTCTGCACGGTATTCAGCGCCCGCTCCTGTGACCCCCAATGACGATTTATATTGTGCAGTTTCTTCCAAGGTCAATACCTCCGACCAGTGTTTATTCGTGTAAAACGACGGATCAAAGCGTTTCAACCTAAATTCATCCCGATGCGTTCGAATGGAAGCTTTTGTTAATAGGGTTAACTTGGTCATCTTTAATTGATGAGAAACACCGGTAATCGCCATTTGCGTAGACTCCCATTGATCGGGAAAGAAATTGGTGTAATATCCATTGGCACCAAAGGCGCGGTCGGTATATCCCGCAATTGCTTTTATCTCATGTACCTTACCAAGAGGCAATACGGCATCATAAAAAAACTGTTGATTTAAAAAATCCGAATTATACCAATAGCCATTGCTTTTATCTAGCCCTCCAGAGAACGACTGTCTTAGCGATTTCAAGGGAGCGCTCACTGTAAATTGGGTTCCTATACCGCCAAAACTTGCGCCAAATCCTTGGGCATTTATTCCATGCTTTGCATTCGGTGAAGTCACAAAATTCACTGCACCCGTCATGGCGTTCTGACCAAAAACTCGAGTTCCCGAGCCTTTGAAAATTTCAATACTAGAAACATTGGTTAAAAGCACTGGAAGATTCAGGGCGTGATGTCCTGTTTGCGGATCAACTAATTTAAAGCCATTGATCAAAATTAAATTCTGATCAAATCCGCCCCCACGGATGCTCAAATCACCTTGAATGCCTTGTACTCCACGTTGTCTGAGGTCTAAGCCAGGAACAAAAGACAAGGCTTCGTTCACAGAACGTATCGGTAAGTCGCGATTCTGCACCATGTTGAGTAACTGTATGCTTGACGTACGATCATTATAATTGCTTGCAATGCCTTTTCCATAAACCCTTACCTCTTTAACTGGGAGATTCGTGTCTAGGTTAAATGGATTCGGCATAGGATTACCAGAAGATTGCGCATTGAGACTCAACGAAAGAAAGAGAAAGCCATAGCATAAGAGATTTTTCATCGATACATCAGTTTAATTATACCCACATTGGTTTCAAAAGTAAAAGGAAATTCGTGTTTTCCGGGTAATAAATTACAAAAATTTGAACTAAAACTCACACCCGGAACCGAAGAAAACATCCAAACATCGGCCATGAAATCTTCATTATCAATAATTAAAACTGCGCTATGATTCAGGGTGTCTAGGTGAACAACTTCCATTTTGTAAGCAACCTTTCGATCCGATTTCAAACGACCCACTAGAAATATGCGATGACTCTCGTTCGGTAAATCCACTTTAATGACTCGAGGCGAATCTTCAGCCCCTTGTTCATACAATACCTTATGATTGAAATTAGCTAATGAAACAGTTTGATTTTCAGTACTTAATGTTTTAACTCCTTTTTTCTCAATTGAAAAAACAGACGTGGTAATTTCCGCATCCCTTACCTCGGTATTATTTGTAACAAGGTAGATGCGCTCTTTATTATTGATTGCATGCTTTACTGCGGTAAACCCATCATAAAGTTCCTTTACGCCATAGTGCAACGCTTTATACTGCCCGTCATAATCCACACTTGACCAAGTAGGTCCTGGCCAGCAATCGTTTATTTGCCAATACAAGGTCCCCATACACCTCGGGGCATCCAATAAATGTCCACTGATTGCGGAGGTCACGGCATACGCTTGAGTGAGCTGAGAAAAATAAACGAATTCTTCAAAATTTCTTGGCTTGCCAAACAAGCGCTTTGCATGTTTCAAAATCATACCGTTTCCAACATAGCTTTTCTGGTGATGTTTCATGACGGATGAATTCAAATTCCAATCCTTGACGGTACTGAATCCTTCTAAGGTAGAAAATTCCGGAAAGCTTTGAAAACCAAATTCCGCGTTAAAACGTCCAATTTTCGTAGCGAAATCCGACATTGGATCTGTTCCATGCCAAACGCCCCAGTAGTGTTGCGTTCCGTGATTGTAAAATTCATGATTACCCCAATTGCTCAAGGGTGATGTGTGAGCATACGGGATGTTAGCATATGTTGACAAGGTATTAGGCAAAAGGGTTTTGAAAAGGGATTCATACCCTTTTTCAATCTCCGCTTGGTCTTCTTTGTTTAGCATATACTGCACTTGAAATCCCCAATTCTTCCAAGCTACATCCACCTCATTATTCCCATTAATATACACCACCGAAGGATGCTTCGCAAGGCGAGGAAGCTGATAATCAATCTCTTCTTTTACATTGGCTAAAAATAGAGAATCCCCAGGATACATGGCACAGGCAAACATTGCGTCATGCCACACCATGAGGCCTAAGCGATCACATTCGTTCAAGAAATCATCTGTGGCATAGTCCCCTCCTCCCCAAATACGCACCATATTAAAGTTGCTATTCACCATGAGTCTCACCCACTCTTGCCATTCTTGTTTTGAGGTGTGTCCGCCAAACATGGAAGGAGGAATCATGTCACCGCCCTTCATGAACATTGGCTTACCATTGATCTCAAACGCAAAGGAAGTCCCCCATTGGTCCTTCTCTTGAATTAGTTTCACTGTTCGAACGCCAAAAGAATAGGGATATCGCTGAATTTCTTCTCCACGTTCATCGGTTAAAATCATGGTATCTGCATATAAATGTGCAAGCCCAGAACCCCTTGGCCACCATAGCTTAGGATTCGGAATATCAAAGGAGCATCGTTGAATGCTGCTCGTATCGCATAATACGGAAAACCCAAACGTGCTTGATCGCATACTACTTCCACTCGGTATTTTTTCTTTTACAACAACGAGTTGCATCTGAGCGGTTTCACCGAGCGATATGGTATTCACAACAGCTGATTTCACTGCTTGAATTTCTTTCACCCTGACACAAACGGGATTCGGAAACCCTAAGGTATTTAAACGCGGGGCCCAGTCCCACCCGAATTGATATTGTGGTTTACGGGTTAAGGGTGCGGCTTTGATTTTGGCATTATCGTTAGGCGCTGGGTAGTGAAAACATTGATTCTCGTAGGTAGTTTCGTGATATAGTACAGGCGGAGTAAACACCGCTTCAATTTCGTTGTATCCGAGCGTTAATTTGTCTCGAACGTCTACCTGATATGGGTGAAAATAATTCTCGGCTTCGAGAATTTTTTGCTTGTTTACGAAAATGGAAGCATACGTATCAATGCATGGGAAATCCAATTCAACTTGGGTTGCATTGAATAAGGCTTCCGTGAGAAAAAAACGGCTTCGAAAACGCCATTGGTGTTCCTCAATCCATTGATATAACTTCTCGTTTTCCCCATAAAATGGATCTGGTAAAATCCCCTGTTGGTACAAGGCCTCTTGCACGCTGCCCCGCTCCCCCAGCGGAAACCATTGTTGTGTAATAGGGTGTTGAATTTCCCACGTGAGTACCAGCGACTTTTGAGAACGTACGTTAATTGCAATAAAACAAAGAAATAAAAGAAAGCCTTTTCTTACCATTTACGGTCATATTCAGTGTCTACCATTTCATCTCGAGTATTCGTTTTCATGGCAAAATTAAAGCCATTATACACTGAAAACCCTCCCACATTTCCTTTATTATCGATTGCAATGAATCCACATTGCAAACCAGTCAGGTCTTTGTTTTTACGTATGATACGCATCACCACCTCGCGACAAGCTTCTGAAGGTTTCATCCCATTCCGCATGAGTTCAACTACAATGGCACTTCCAGCAACGCGTATGATGGCTTCTCCTAAACCGGTTGCCGTGGCGGCACCTACCTCATTGTCTACGAAGAGTCCCGCGCCAATAATTGGAGAATCACCTAACCTACCTGGCATTTTATATGCCCAACCGCTGGTTGTACAAGTTCCGCCAAAGTTCCCATTCGCATCTCGCGCAATTAAACCAATGGTATCATGGTTCTCGTGATTTATTTTTGGTCGTTTAAATAGGTCTTTATTCTCTTTTTTCCATGCGAGGTAATCTTTTTTTACCTCAGGGATAGGTGTTTTGATGGTTTCAAATCCATGGTCCAACGCAAATTGTTTAGCGCCAGCGCCTACCAACATCGCATGCGGAGTTTTCTCCATAACCGCTTTAGCAACTGCTGCCGGGTGGGCGATTCCTTCTAAAAATCCAACCGATCCACTTCTGCCATCGCCATCCATGACACACGCATCCAAGGTAACATGTCCCGAGCGATCGGGCCTGCCTCCAACACCAACACTTCGATTGGTAATGTCCGACTCGGTATGCATTGCCCCCGCAACGGTTGCATCTAACGCACTTCCACCTTGCTGAAGCACCTTCCACCCTGCTCGATTAGCCTCTAAGCCATGAATCCAAGTGGAAATAATCAATGGGCCTTCAATCCGTTCTTCAAACATATAGGTAGGAAGCATTGCTCCTTTTACGGGTTCAATCATACCCGCTGCCACCAATAAGGATCCGGCTTGAATAAATTTCCTGCGATCCATAGCTTATCGTTTTTTCTTTTTTTGTTCTGCGCCCAGCCAATCCTGAAAAACCTTAGCATTCCGTAGGTGCTCTGCGCCGCTTACCGCAAAATTGTGCCGACCTGAATAATCTGGTTTCGCACACATATACAAGTAATTAACTCTTGGTGCATTTAACACAGCGTCTAATACGGCCGTAGATGGCAAGTTAATTGGTCCCGGTGGCAAACCTTTTACGAGGTAGGTATTGTATGGACACACAATATTTCGGTGAACGGCTAACAAGCGTTGCACCCCATCCAATTTATCGCCCCAACAAAACTTAAAGGTTGGATCAGATTGTAATCTCATTCCGGTTCGAACGCGATTTAAATACAAGCCAGCAATGGTCGGCCATTCATCGGCATTGACCGATTGTTCAGCATAAACGATACTTGCCAAGGTAGTTACTTCGCTTGGAGAATTCAAGCCGATGGCTTTCATTTTTACTTTTCTTGCCTCGGTCCAAAACAATTTAAACTCGTCCGCCATGCGCTGGGTGAACGCCTTCTCATCGGTGTCATAATAAATCTTGTACGTATTTGGAATAAACAGGGCGGGCAACTGTTCCACCGTAAACCCATACTTAGTTAAGGTTGCGCCGGAAAGTAAATGGGAAATCAATTTCGAACTATCGAGGGAAAGGCATGCGGATACTTTTCCTGCCATTTGATAAATGGTTTTGCAATTATTGAAGGTCACCGGAACCTCGATTTCAGCATTCCCGTTTCCGGCTGAATTTATTGTGAATCCATTGAGTAAGGTCCGAAATGAGGTATGTGGTTGAATTTCATACATCCCCACGGCAATTCGGTTTTTATTTAAATTCTTGTACGAGGCCACTTTTAAAAACGCCTCTTTATCCGTAATTAAGCCCTCTTTCTCCAATTGGGTTGCTAAGGCTTCTGGTGAGGTAGGCGAACTGATTAGAAAGGCTATATTTTCTGAATTCGTGGTGGTTGACATCCCCGACCATAGGACCAGGAGTTTTGGCAACAGCACCAAGAACACAATAAGCAGAAGGCTTGCTGCAACCGTTAAATAGATTCCTCTTTTTGATTTTTTAAACATAATTGAAATGCGATTTCATCCGTTAATTTTCCATTGTAAATATACCACTCCTTCCGAATTCCCACTTCCTGAAAACCTAACTTCCGAAAGAGGTTTATACTGGGTACGTTGTCTGATTGTACAAAACACTGCAAGTTCCGCAACTCTAATTCATCGCGGCAATAGGCAATACAGAGCGAAAGTGCTTCACTGGCAATACCTTGACCGCGGTCGGCATCGTCGGCAATTAAAATTCCAATGGTGGCAAATCCATGCTTAAAATTCACATCAAACAGATCAATGGTACCGACGGGTTTACCAGATTCTTTTCGGTCGATCATTAAACGCAACTGTCCTGAATTTCGCAGGTTTGAAAACTGTTCAATGAGCTGATGAATATTGTGCATGGAGAATGGAACTTCTGTATGACTTACCCGCCAATTCAAGCGATTATTTTCCCAAATGAATAAGGTGGATGCATCGTTAGGCTCGACTGCTCTCAGGGAAACCGTTAACCCATTCAAAAAACTCATAACAGGTTGATTTCTCCATTAAACACCTTGGACGCAGGGCCAAGCAACCAAATTTGCTCAAAGCCGGATGCATTTCGCACAAATCGAACGGCTAATTTTCCGCCCTTTGCATTAACCACTACCGTTCCTTGAGCGAGTTCATTTCTCGAGGCTAAAAACAAGGCACATGCCGTGGCGCCTGTCCCACAAGCCAAGGTCTCCCCTTCTACGCCGCGTTCGTAGGTCGAAATATCAATTTCATGCGTTGATGTTACATGAACCAAATTTACGTTTACGCCATCTTGCTTATATTGCGCTGCGTATCGAATCTCACGTCCTTTATTTAGCGTGTTTTCCGTGCTTAAATCATCAGACAACAGGATATAATGAGGCGAACCGGTATTCATAAGTGCTGAATCTTCCCCAAAGAATTCTATATAATTTACATCACGCATGTGAATACCAATCGATGAATCTTCAAGGGTATATTCATGAATTCCATCAATGGCATGAAACGTACGAGTTAACGAATGAACACCTAACGCTTTTGCAAAAGCAACAACGCAACGCGCACCATTACCACAGAAACTTTTGGAACCATCCGGATTGTAAAAATCCATTTCAAAATCGGCTGAAGGTGATTCATTTAATAGAATAAGTCCATCGGAACCAATGCCGTAATGCCGATCGCACATCCATTTTATTTGATCAATTCCCAAGGTGTTATATTTACCACTACGGTTATCAATCATGATAAAATCATTTCCAGCGCCTTGGTATTTTTCAAACTGAACCAACATGCGGTAAAAGTAGGAAAATGTTGTCAAATGTGCTTAACAATCTTTAACAGGACTTGAATTTCATATATTCAAGGAGCTTGTTATCATTGCATGTAAATTAAAATTTAAGCACATGAAAGGAAAAAATTTGCTCAATGTATTATTGGTTTCTTTTTTAGGAGGAGCGCTACCCTTAGCCGCTTATTTAACGTATCAATCAACAACCACCAAGTTATCGGACAAGGTTTTGGATGGTTCAAGCTACTATGCGCAGACTGTTGGATTGAATGGTGAAGCATTACCTGATTTAACAGCAGCCTCAGAAACCAGTGTTAATTCGGTAGTCCACGTCACAACGAAAGTGGTTTCAACTACCTTCCAACGGGATTTATTTCAAGAGTTCTTTTACGGACCTGGCGCGGGCGGACGGGAATTCAAGCAATACGGATCTGGCGCAGGGTCTGGTGTGATCATTTCTTCCGAGGGATATATTGTAACAAACAATCACGTCATTGAAAATGCAGCAGAAATCCATGTGATTCTCAACGATAACTCAGAATATACGGCAAAAGTGGTTGGAGCAGATCCTTCAACCGACATCGCGGTATTAAAAATCGAAGGAACGGGAACCTTTGTCCCAATGAAATTCGGAAACAGTGATGCCTTAAAAATTGGTGAATGGGTGTTAGCTGTTGGGAATCCCTTTAATCTTACATCTACCGTTACTGCTGGCATTGTAAGTGCAAAAGCACGAAACATTAACTTACTTTCGGATCGAACGGATAAAGACGTGGTGCCTATTGAATCATTTATTCAAACGGATGCAGCTGTAAATCCAGGAAACAGCGGGGGTGCACTCGTAAATACGAAAGGAGAATTGGTAGGAATCAACACCGCGATCGCTTCTCAAACCGGCGCCTATTCCGGGTATTCCTTTGCGATTCCTGTTAACCTTATGGAAAAAGTAGTCAAGGATTTAATTGATTACGGCTTAGTTCAACGTGCCTATTTAGGGGTTCAAATCTCATCGATCAATCAAGAATTAAAAGAGAAAGAAAAGCTACCCAACTTAAAAGGAGTTTATATTAATAGTGTGGTCGACGATGGCTCTGCTGATAAAGGAGGATTGAAGACCGGAGACGTAATCCTGAAGATTGGAGTGAAAGAAGTCAATTCGCCAGCTCAGCTTCAAGAGGAAATTGGAAAGCGTAGACCCGGCGACAAGGTGGTTGTAACGGTGCGCAAGAAGAACGGAGACGAAGAGGTACTTGATTTAGTACTTCGAAATAAGGATGGAGAAACAGAACTATTAAGTAAGGAAGAAATCACCAAGAATTTTGCGCTCGGAGCTACCTTTGTAGAACTGACTGATAAAGAAAAGAAAGACTTAAATATTTCTTATGGGGTTAAAGTAAAAAGCATCACTACTGGGAAATTAAAGTCTATTGGAATCAATGAAGGAACAATAATCACAAAGGTAAACAATGACCCGGTAGAGAATATCGACGAGCTAACAAGTAAGCTTAATGGGGTTAACCGGGGAATATTATTGGAAATTGTTACTCCAAGTGGCGCAAGGGATTACAAAGGGTTCGGACTCTAGGTTACAAAAAAGTTACTAAAGTGGAATGGTTGAAAAGTTGTTGAAAATCGGGAAAGAAAAATTTTACATTACACATTTTTTCATTTTACTTTGCTCAACAACATAAGTAACTAAACATTCCTTAAATTATCTAATGAGACAGTTAAAAATAACCAAATCTATTACGAACCGCGAAAGTCAATCCCTGGATAAATACCTTCAGGACATTGGCCGAGAAGAACTAATTACAGCTGAAGAAGAAGTTGAGTTAGCGCGCAAGATTAAAGCAGGCGATCAAAAAGCCCTAGAAAAATTAACCAGAGCGAACCTTCGATTCGTTGTATCCGTTGCAAAGCAATATCAAAACCAAGGGCTTACCCTACCCGATTTAATTAACGAAGGTAACTTAGGTTTAATTAAAGCAGCACAAAAATTTGATGAAACGCGCGGCTTTAAGTTCATATCTTATGCCGTATGGTGGATTCGTCAATCCATTCTTCAGGCTTTAGCTGAACAAGCACGTATTGTTCGTTTACCACTCAATCAAGTAGGTTCATTAAACAAAATCAACAAGGCATTCTCTCGCTTAGAGCAAGAATTTGAGCGTCCACCTTCGGCTGAAGAATTGGCAGAAGCGCTTGAAGTTCCAGAAGAAAAAATCAAAGAAAGTCTTAATGTTTCTGGTCGTCACGTATCTATGGATGCCCCACTTTCAACCAATGAAGATGGAGGTACGTTAATCGACGTTATGGTGAATAACGACACGGCACGTACTGACTCTGGCTTGATGGCAGAATCCTTACAACGAGAAATCGAACGTTCACTGAGCACGCTAACCGATAAAGAACGTGAAATCATTCGCTTATTTTTCGGTATCGGAATGAATCACGGCCTTACCCTAGAAGAAATCGGCGCGAAATTCAACCTTACACGCGAACGCGTTCGTCAAATCAAAGAAAAGGCGATTCGTCGCCTGCGACACACTTCGCGAAACAAACTATTGAAATCTTATTTAGGATAACATCTTAGGCTGCGTTTTCGCGGCCTTTTTTTTTAGTTTATTTTTTCATCATCAATCAACAACAACATGAGTGTATCACTTGGCTATGAGCAAGAGCTCAAAAATCACATTGAACAGGAACGAGCAGCTGTAAAACTGCAAGGAAAGGTGGGTGAATTATTGTATGATCAAGGCATAGAATTAGTGCTATTTCGTCATCACCTACTCGACGTTACCATTTCTGAAATCCTAAACCTGCACGAATATGCAGCAAAGGTTGTAAACAAACCCATTGACGTATTTACTACGGCAGAAATGGCTGAGATTATTGCTTCGATGAACTTGGGTCCATCCAAATTAGACATTGGTAAACTCGCAAACGAATGGTCAACCGAAGGAAATGGAATGTCGAAACTTGAGTTTCTTCAAAACAAACTAGGTAACTTCAATGAAACAAGCGCTCCCACTTTTGAGCCACGAGATGTGGTACTTTACGGATTCGGTCGAATTGGTAGACTCGCTGCGCGCGAATTGATTCGTCAAGCCGGAAAAGGTCAACAGTTAAGACTTAGAGCGATTGTAACCCGCGGAAACACAGACAAAGACATTATAAAACGTGCTTCATTACTAAGTAACGATTCAGTACATGGCGCGTTTAAAGGAACCGTAAATGTTGATTTAGAACGCAAGTGCCTAATCATTAATGGGCAAGTGGTTCAAATGATAGAAGCCTCAGCACCGGAAGACGTTGATTACACGGCGTTCGGAATTCATAATGCATTGGTTATCGACAATACCGGTATTTACACCAATAGAGAAACCTTATCGCGCCATTTAAAGTCCAAAGGTGTTTCAAGGGTATTGCTTACAGCACCTGGAAAAGAAATCCCAAATATCGTGTTTGGAATAAACCAAGGGACGCTCGACTTAGAAAATGAGAAGATTTACTCTGCTGCCTCTTGCACCACCAATGCAATTAGTCCGATTCTTAAGGTCATTGAAGACAAGTTAGGCATAGTAAAAGGTCATATCGAAACAGTACATGCCTATACCAACGATCAGAATTTGTTGGATAATATGCATAAGAAAGTTCGACGCGGTCGTTCTGCAGCCATCAACATGGTTATCACTTCTACGGGTGCGGGAAGTGCGGTAACCAAAGTAATTCCTTCACTTCAAGACAAATTAACGGCAAATGCCGTTCGTGTCCCTACTCCGAATGGTTCATTGGCGATTTTAAGCTTAGAATTGAAAAACGAAACAAGCATTGAAGCAATCAATGAGCTCATCAAAGATGCCGCATTAAACGGTGACCTTGTTAACCAAATTTATTATTCGTTTGACCCAGAACTAGTTTCTTCTGATATTATCGGAAACACGTGCTGTTCCGTATATGATTCAAACGCTACCATTGTTTCTAAAAATGGAAAGAACGTAGTGCTTTATACTTGGTACGACAACGAATTCGGATATACCAAGCAAGTAATCCGTTTAGCAAAGTACATTTCCAAGGTTCGAAGAGCCATATATTACTAAATCATTAAACACCGGTTGTTGAAAAAATAGCCGGTGTAAAATTCCATGGTCCTTGATTAAGCGTAACTTTGTAGCATTAAAAACTATAGAGTAAGCAGAATATGGCTGATATTTTTGAAAAAATCCAAGCGAATCGTGGTCCAATCGGAATGCACGCGAAAGAATCACATGGTTATTTTACGTTTCCAAAATTGGAAGGTGACATTGGTCCGCACATGAATTTTCGCGGAAAAGAAAAACTAAACTGGTCGTTAAATAATTATTTGGGCTTAGCGAATCATCCAGAGGTTCGAAAAGCTGATGCGGATGCAGCAGCTAATTATGGATTTGCGATGCCAATGGGCGCGCGGATGATGAGTGGTAATTCCGACTTTCACGAGCAGTTGGAGCGTGAATTAGCGGATTTTGTATCGAAAGAAGATTCAATTCTTGTGAATTTCGGGTATCAAGCGGTCGTATCTGCCATTGATTGTTTAGTTGACCGTCACGATGTGATTGTTTACGACGCGGAATCTCATGCCTGTATTCTTGACGGTGTTCGTCTACACATGGGTAAGCGTTATGTATTCAAGCACAACGACATTGAGGATTGTGAAAAACAATTGCAACGTGCTACTAAATTAGCCGAGGAAACAGGAGGCGCAATTTTACTCATCACCGAAGGTGTATTTGGAATGCGTGGAGATCAAGGGATTTTGAAAGAAATTGTAGCCCTTAAGAAGAATTACAGTTTCCGTCTTTTTGTAGATGACGCGCACGGAATTGGAACCTTAGGTAAAACTGGAGCTGGTACGGGTGAAGAACAAGGGGTGCAAGATGACATTGATATTTATTTTGGAACCTTCGCGAAGTCCTTCGCAATGATTGGCGGTTTTGTAGCCAGTGACGCGCAAGTGGTTGAATATCTACGATACAACATGCGTTCCCAAATCTTCGCTAAGGCTATGCCGCTTCCACTGGTTGTTGGGGCACTTAAGCGTCTTGAATTAATTCGAACCATGCCCGAATTAAAAGATCGATTATGGGAAATTACGAATGCGCTTCAATCCGGTCTTAAGGCCGCAGGGTTTGAAATCGGTCCAACCAACTCGTGTGTTACCCCGGTCTACATGAATGGTTCTATTCCTGAATCCACCAATTTGATTTATGATTTACGCGAGAATTACAATGTATTCTGCTCGATGGTGGTTTATCCAGTAGTTCCTAAAGGAATGATTATTTTACGCTTGATTCCTACAGCGGTTCACACCATGGAAGATGTAAATTATACCATTGAATGTTTCTCTAAGATTGTAGATAAATTAAAGAATGGTGAATACATGAGCGAGACTATCGCAAAAGTGTAAATCTAAACCGATTGAACATAAAAAAAGGAGCATTTAGCTCCTTTTTTTATGTCTTAGAATTTCTATTCTTCTTTACCGGGACTTGACTTCTTACCTTTTTGTTTTTTCACCTTTAGGTTCAACTCTTCTTTCCCATCTTCAAAATCCATAAGTACGGTATCACCCTCCGCCATGTTGTGATTGATAATACCCTCAGCCAACGGATCTTCGATGAATTTCTGGATTGCTCGTTTTAATGGACGTGCACCAAACTTTTCATCATATCCTCGTTCGACGATAAAATCTTTAGCTTTTTCAGTTAACTCCAAGTTATATCCAAGGGTTTTGATGCGTAGGATTAATTTATCCAATTCCAAATCAATAATCTTATGAATATCTTCTCTCGTCAATGAACGGAACATGATCATATCATCTACACGATTCAAAAACTCAGGTGAAAAGGCTTTTCTGAGTGCGTTTTGAATCACCGCCTTTGAATTCTCTTCTTTCGATTCTTCTTTTGCCTTGGTACCAAACCCTACACCCGTACCAAATTCTTGCAATTGACGTGCCCCAATATTCGAGGTCATGATTAGAATCGTATTCTTGAAATCAATCTTACGACCTAATCCGTCCGTCATGTGTCCATCATCTAATACTTGAAGTAATAAATTAAATACATCCGGATGCGCTTTTTCAATTTCATCCAATAGAATGATTGAATACGGTTTTCTACGAACCTTTTCGGTGAGCTGCCCACCTTCTTCATACCCAACATATCCTGGAGGCGCTCCCACTAAGCGTGAAATACTAAATTTCTCCATGTATTCAGACATATCGATTCGGATTAAGGCATCTTCCGTATCAAAAAGATACTTTGCAAGTACCTTCGCTAATTGCGTTTTCCCAACACCTGTTGGCCCTAAGAAAAAGAACGATCCGATCGGCTTATTCGGGTCTTTTAATCCTGCTCGGTTCCGTTGAATCGCCTTGACAACCTTCATTACCGCCTCGTCTTGACCAATTACTTTTCCATTTAACGCATCCGTCATATTCACAAGCTTACCCGATTCCGTCTGGGAAACCTTAGTCAATGGAATACCGCTCATCATGGAAACAACTTCAGCAACATCTTCTTCGGTAATAGTAATGCGGTTACTCTTAGAAGACTCTTCCCATTTACGCTTCTCTTCTTCTAATTTTTCTGAAAGCTTTCGCTCCGTATCTCTAAACTCAACGGCTTTCTCATATTGTTGCGCTTTGATTACTTCACTTTTCTTTACTTTAATGTTTTCGATTTCTTGTTCAATCTCAACAATCTCTTTGGGAACATTAATGTTGGTAATATGCACCCGTGAACCCACTTCATCTAAGGCATCAATTGCTTTATCCGGTAAATGACGGTCGGTAATATAACGCTCCGTTAACTTAACACAAGCATTGATTGCTTCTGGCGTGTAAGTAACCGAGTGATGTTCTTCATAACGCTCTTTAATGTTATGTAAAATCTGAATGGTTTCATCGATGGTGGTAGGCTCAACAATTACCTTTTGAAAGCGTCGTTCAAGGGCTCCATCTTTCTCGATATACTGACGATACTCATCCAAGGTTGTGGCACCGATTGCTTGAAGCTCACCACGTGCCAAAGCTGGTTTGAACATATTCGACGCATCCAAAGAACCGCTTGCGCCACCCGCACCAATAATGGTATGGATTTCATCAATAAATAGAATAATATCGGGATTCTTCTCTAATTCCTGCATCACCGCTTTCATACGCTCTTCAAATTGCCCACGGTACTTAGTACCAGCAACCAAAGAGGCTAGATCTAAAGAAACTACACGCTTGTTAAAAAGAATTCGAGACACTTTTCGTTGTACGATACGCAAGGCTAAGCCTTCAGCAATGGCACTTTTACCAACTCCTGGCTCACCAATTAATATCGGATTATTCTTCTTTCTACGGGAAAGGATTTGGCTTACACGTTCGATTTCTTTTTCACGACCTACAATTGGATCCAATCGGCCAAGTTCAGCCATCTTGGTTAGGTCACGACCAAAATTATCGAGCACAGGGGTTTTGGATTTTGAATCTGCAGGACGTTTTGGAACCCCTCCCGCATCCTCTTCTTCTTCGTTATTCCCTGGGAACTCAGCCCTTGGTAATTTATTTTCTTGATTCATTGACATATATTCTTCTTTAAGATTTTCATACATAATACCATATTTATTTAGCACTTGACAGGCTACACAATCTTCGTATTTCAAAATAGTTAATAAAATATGTTCGGTTCCAATCATACTCGACCTAAACAACTTAGACTCTAAGAATGACTGCTTCAAAATATTTTCCGATTGTTTTAATAAGGGAATGTTCGTAGGTAGAAAAACAGCATTGGTTGAGGACTGCTTGAGGATGGTTTCCAATTCGTTGGAGAGCGTTTCAAATGAAATATCAAATTCTTTAAGCAACTCAAATGCTTTTCCCTCATTAAGTTTAATAATAGCGAGCAACAAATGTTCAGGGGCTACAAACTCGTTTTTCAGCCGTACTGCCTCTTCTCTACTTATTCGAATTAAATCTTTTACTCTTGGCGAAAACTTAGCCTCCATCCTGCATTGTTATAAGTGCAAATATAATTCTAATCTTCATCCGAAGTTCAATTTAGTACCTATAGAAACAAGAATATTCACAATTAAGTTACAAGGGGCCCTTTATTCACATGTATGGCGCTAAATTGTTAGTAAATTCCTTAATAATCGGGTCATTTACGCAGGTCCTTTTGTTAAATTTGTGGTTCTAACTAAATTTATAATAATAGGGCTCGAAGATTATGGCAGAAGGTGAAAAAATTATACAGATAAATATTGAGGATGAAATGAAATCAGCTTACATCGATTATTCGATGTCTGTTATTGTTTCTCGTGCATTACCTGACGTGCGTGACGGATTTAAACCGGTGCATCGTCGCGTATTATATGGTATGCAGGACTTAGGTGTTTATTCAAATCGTCCATACAAGAAATCAGCGCGTATTGTCGGTGAAGTGTTAGGTAAGTATCACCCGCACGGTGATAGCTCGGTATACGACACCATGGTACGTATGGCGCAGGAATGGTCCTTACGTTATCCCTTAGTAGATGGACAAGGTAACTTCGGTAGTGTGGATGGTGATTCTCCGGCAGCCATGCGTTACACGGAAGCACGATTCAAGAAGATTGCTGAAGAAATGCTCGAAGATCTTGACAAGGAGACGGTTGATTTTAAACCGAATTTTGACGATAGTCTAGAGGAGCCAACGGTTTTACCAACAAAAATTCCAAACCTATTAGTTAATGGTGCTTCGGGAATTGCGGTGGGTATGGCCACAAATATGGCGCCACACAACCTTACGGAAGTAATCGATGGGATTGTTGCTGTGATCGAAGACCCTGAATTACCCGTAGAAGATTTATTGCAATTCGTTAAAGCGCCGGATTTCCCTACAGGAGGTATTATTTATGGCTATGAAGGCGTTCGTGATGCTTTATTAACGGGTCGTGGTCGAATCGTGATGCGCGGTAAAGCGGAAATCGAAGAGGTTCAAGGACGGGAACAAATCATAATCACCGAGATTCCATATCAAGTGAACAAGGCGGAAATGATTAAAAAAATCGCCGAGTTAGTCAACGATAAAAAGATTGAAGGAATTTCTGATTTACGCGATGAATCAGACCGTAACGGAATGCGCGTTGTGGTGGAAATCAAGCGGGATGCCATTGCAAATGTGGTATTAAACAAACTATATAAGTTCTCATCGCTACAGACCTCATTTTCAGTTAATAACATCTGCTTAGTAGACGGTAGACCGCGCCTATTAAACTTACGCGAAATCATTGACCAATTTATTTTATTCCGTCACGATGTGGTGGTTAGAAGAACGCGTTATGAACTTAGAAAAGCGGAAGAACGTGCACACATCTTAGAAGGATTAATTATTGCGTCAGATAACATTGATGAAGTTATTGAAATCATCAAAACGTCAGACAGTCCAGATAACGCACGTGAGCGATTATCAACTCGATTTGGATTAAGTGAAATTCAAACGCGTGCGATTGTTGACATGCGTTTACGTCAGTTAACGGGGCTAGAACAAGACAAGCTTCGCAGTGAGTATGAAGACCTCATGAAGTTAATTGCTGATTTAAAAGACATTTTAGATCGCGAAGAGCGCAGAATGCAAATCATCAAGGATGAATTGTTAGAGATCAAAGCGAAATACGGGGATGCTCGTCGTTCATCCATTGAATATGCGGCATCAGAAATGCGCATGGAAGATTTAATTGCGGATGAGGAAGTAGTGGTTACGATTTCTCATGCGGGATATATTAAGCGTACCAACTTGAATGAATATAAAGTTCAGAACCGCGGCGGTATGGGATCAAAAGGATCTACGACCAGAGACAAAGATTTCTTGGAGCACTTATTTGTAGCGACAAACCATAATTACTTGTTGATTTTCACCGAGAAAGGACGTTGTTTCTGGATGCGTGTGTACGAAATTCCGGAAGGAAATAAATTATCGAAAGGAAGAGCCATTCAAAATTTGATTAATATTCCTCAGGACGATAAGGTTAAAGCGTACGTAAAAGTTCAGGATTTAACTGATAAGGAATACATCAATAATAACTTCATCATCATGTGCTCTAAGCATGGGGTGATTAAGAAAACATCGCTTGAAGCCTATTCTCGACCGCGAACCAATGGAATTAATGCCATTACCATACGCGAAGGGGATGAATTACTCGAAGCGAAATTAACCAACGGAACGAACGAGATTGTTTTAGCAACATCATCCGGTCGCGCGATTCGATTCAATGAATCTACGGTACGTCCGATGGGTAGAAATGCTTCTGGAGTACGTGGTGTTACCTTGGCGAGTGGTTCAGACGAAGTCATTGGAATGATTTGCGTAGAAGACATTTTCTCAACCATCTTAGTAGTGTCTGAAAAAGGATTCGGTAAACGAACCTACTTGAATGACCCAGAAGATAAAGAGCCTGTATATCGCATTACCAACCGTGGTGGCAAAGGGGTTAAAACCTTAAATATCACCGAGAAAACGGGTAAATTACTATCGATTCAAAACGTATTCGACGAAGACGATTTAATGATCATCACCAAGTCTGGTGTTACCATCAGAATGCACGTAGATACCATTCGAACAATGGGTAGAGCGGCTCAAGGAGTTAAATTAATTAACTTGAAAGGGAATGCCGAAATTGCTGCTATTGCTCGCGTTCCACGAAGTGAAGACGAGGATGAGGACGCCGAAGTGATTGATGCAGACAACAATGGCGATGAGTTGAGCAACGATGGTATGAATGTTGATGAGCAGGATGCCGATTCTACGGATGAACTAACCGATAACGAATAATAATTTTATGAAAAAAATCAATTTACTGGTTGCTTTACTGTTTGTTGGAGCTTCCTTGTTTGCGCAAAAATCAAATATAACTAATGCGCATAATAAACTAAAGGAGTATAATCCAATCAACGGAGAAATAGAAGCTAATAAAAAAGCATTATCCGAGGCGAAAGCTGTGATTGACTTGGCTGCCGTGAATACCGAAACATCTGCGGCACCGGACATGCACCGGTATCGTGCAATAATTTATTTTACGCTCAGAGAATTTACCTCTGAAATTTCTTCTAAATCTGGAATCAAGCCTGATTCTATATTAATGGATGAATACGATAAAGTGATTAAAGAAAGTTGTAATTTTTTAATCTCATCCGTACAATCTGGAAAAATAAAAAACGAGAAAAAAATAGTTTTAGACTACCTTAAAGTGTATAGTGATTACGCCTTTATGAAAGGCGATACACTTTTAAAGAAAAGGGATTATCCATCATCTATTGATTATTTTTTAAACTCTTATCGTATTAATAATTATACAAATTCCGATGTAGATGCCAAGAATTATTCAATATATGCATATAGAAAAAGTATGGATACATTGATGGATCAAAAAAAATTCATAGATGCCAATATTCTCGGAATTAGAATGATGAAGGAATTCCCTAATAACATTGAAATTCTAATCCCACTCATAAACAACAATCTGGAAAAAAATGATATTGAAAATACAGAGAAGTATGTAAAACTTGCTACGGAAATAGACTCAACAAATAAAACACTTTTTTATGTGCTGGGAACATCATTGGCAAATATGAAGCAATATGAACGGGCAGCAACAGCTTTAGAAAAAGCATTAAAACTTGACTCAAATTATGCCGATGCAGTTTATCAATATTGTTCAATTATGTTTAATTCAGCAGTCGAACTAAGAGGTAATGCTTCTGATTTAAAGATTAATGATCCCAAAGCAAAAGTAATGGAAGAACAAGCGCTAAAGAACTTAAATACATCTATTAGTATTTTAGAACCTTTTCTTTTAGCAAATCCTTTAGACAAAACTGCATTAGAAATAGGCTGGCGAACTTATTCCTATTTAGACATGACTGAAAAATCAGCAGAACTTAAGAAACGGTGGGAAGCCATTAAATAAGACAAAGCCTCGCTCATGCGGGGCTTTTTTTATTGCCACCTTATCCGATGAGTCGTATTAAATTTGTATTTTTGAACTATGTCATTTGTGCATCCAGGGTATTTATGGTTTCTCAGCCTGCTTGCCGTTCCCATTATTCTGCATCTTTTTCATTTCAGGCGCTTTAAACGCTTTTATTTCCCTTCCCTCAAATATATAAAGGAACAAGAACAAGAAAAGAAATCGGTTAAAAAACTGAAACGCTTACTTATTCTTTGTGCTCGCCTACTTGCGTTTGCAGCGCTCGTCCTGGCCTTTGCTCAACCCTTTTTTAAGCAAGCCGAAGAAACAAAAAGTGGAATTCCTGTTACCGCGATCTACATCGATAATTCCCTGTCCATGAGCGCTAAAGGAACCGAAGGAGAGCTGCTCTCCGAAGCGCGCGAGATTGCTAAAAAAATTATTTCAAAAAGCGCGGGAAATACCCGTTTCTTCATTACAACCAATGAATTCTCTGGTGTTGAACGAAAATTACACTCAAAAGCGACGGCCATTGAAGTAATAGATAAGATTATTCTTAATAAGACACCGCGGAACCTAGATCACGTGATTGAATGGCAAAACGATTATCTAAATCGGTATCACCGCGAAGTAAGCAGCATCTCAAAAGTTAACCGGATCGTCTTGTCTGACTTTCAAAAAAGCACAGGAACCCTTTCAACATTTAAACAAGCCAAAACAGCATGGATTGATCAATCGTTTCTCGTTCAGTGCGTGCCGCAGAATACCGACAATGTATTTGTAGATTCCATTTGGATGGATAACCCCGTACACAAACCCGGACAATCGTGCAAGGTGAATTTTCGCGTGAAGAATGTGGGTAGAAATGAGGTGTCGGATGTTCCAGTCACGGTGCTTTTTGATGGAAAAACTCGCATGACCAACCTCACGATTAATGCAGGAAGCAGCGCTACTAGCCACATGTTTTTTACTCCCACCAATCCGGGATATATCGAAGGAAAAGTAAGCGTAGCTGACCGAAACATCACATTCGATGATGACTTTTATTTCACGAATGAATTATCCAAAGAAGGCCATGTGGTAATAATTAATGGGGAGTTTGGAGAATCAAGCACAGAAAAAGTATTTTTAACTGAACCCTTTTACACGGTTGAAACTTGTACCGAGTTTTCGTTCAATAAACGACTTTTAAATCAAGCCGATTTATTAATTCTGAACGGAATAAATGAACTTCCTTCGGGTATAATCTCAGACATTTCCTCCTTTTTAGCGCAAGGCGGAAGCGTTTTTTGTATTCCTGGAAGCGATATTAAATTAACAGACTACACGCAGCTATTAAAAACAGTAGGCCTATCGGGATATAATGGAAAAGTTACCACAGGCAATCAACTTTCCGATATCTCTTATGCAAGCAAGTTCTTTAATGGAATGTTTGATAAACAACAAAAATCCTTGAATTTACCCTTATTGAAAAGTGTTTACTCGCTTAGGGATTATCGCCAAGCGAATGCCGAAGTACTGCTTAAATTGAGAAACCAGTTACCCTTGATGCTTGCCGTAAAACAAAAAGGCACGTTTTATCTATTAAATACGGACCTTAGCAAAGCAAACGGTGGGTTTACAGGCAATGCCCTTTTCCCGTCCCTTTTATTGCGAAGTGCTGAACTAAGCTTGCGCTCCCTCCCATCCTACTTCACGATTGGGTCCGCAGGGGTGCTTGAAATACCAAGCAACACGAGCCAAGATGTTCCCTTAACACTTAATTCAAAAACTAGCTCCTTCATTCCTAAGCAAATCAACACGGATGGAATCATTCGCTTACAATTGAATCAACCGGAACTTAATGAACGAATTAGCGAAGGGTTTTACATGATAAAATCTTCCCAAGTCCTAGGGAAAATTGCTTTCAATTTAAACAGAAGCGAATCACAAACCGCTTTACGCTCAGCCGATGACATTGAAAATGAATTTAATAATGCAGGTTTTACCAATGTAAAAGCGCAATCGATGAGCACTGGGAATTCTACTTTTGAATTGGACATGGAAAAACCTAGTTCATTTTGGCGTACTTTTGTTTTATTGGCTATCCTTTTCTTACTGATAGAAATGGCCTTATTAAAATTCTGGAAATCATGAAGGTTCTTTTAAAATCTGCACGTATTACGGATCTTGAATCCCCCCACAACAACACGAGTAAAGACATTCTAATTTCTAATGGTCACATTGAAAATATTGCTACATCAATTTCTGATCCTGACGCCTTAGTACTCAGTATACCCGAATTGCATGTATCTCAAGGATGGGTTGATTTTAAGTCTGCTTTTTTTGACCCAGGATTCGAAGAACGCGGTGGATTATCTCAAGGACTTGATGATGCCGCCTTGGGAGGATTTACTCATGTGGGCGTTTTACCCTCAGACAATCCGTCTACGGACACTAAATTAGCCATTGAATACAAACGACGTATGGCCGATGGTCATTGCGTACAACTTCATCCAATAGGCGCAATTACCAAACGACAAAAAGGAACAGAACTTGCCGATTTGTTTGAGATGTCTCAAGCTGGTGCCACATGGTTTTCTGATGACCAACACCCAATCAATGAAGGTATCTTAACTCGTGCCTTGCTTTACTCACGCGATTTTAGTGGTAAAATCATATTCACCCCGCGGTCAACTAATTTTACGCACGACGCACAGGTCAATGAAGGAATGGGATCCACACGAACTGGTCTTAAAGGCGATCCTTCACTTGACGAACGCCTACAGGTAATTAAAGCCATTGAAATCGCATCTTACACAAAGAGCGCTCTTCATATTTCAGGCATATCATCGAGAGAATCCATTGCCCCTATTCAACAAGCAAAAGCTGCCGGATTGCCTATTACGTGTGATGTCCATGTAATGAACCTGTGTTTTACAGAGCAACAAATTCTTGATTTTGACACACGGTTTAAAGTACTTCCTGTACTGCGTGCAGAAGAAGATCGGCTTGCCTTAATTAAGGCCTTATCGCAAGGCATTATTGATGGAATCGTTACAGACCACCGTCCATTTGTACTTGATGACAAACAGGTTGCTTTCGATGAAGCCGAATTCGGTGCCCCCCAATTGCTAACAGCCTATGCGGCATTGTTGAAAAACACAGGCTTATCAAGCGATCTACTTGTTGAACAGCTTTCAATAAAAAACCGAGCCTTATTCGGAATTGCTTCTAATCCCATTCAAATTGGCGCTGCCGCTGATTTAACGTGTTACACACCGAATCTGGCCTGGGAATTAAATGCAAGCTCACGTGACAAGGCATGCAATCCGTTTGCCGGTGAAACGCTTCATGGCAGAGCTATCGGTATTATTAACAAAGGTATTGTCATGCTGAACCAACTTGAGCATGTCGGCTAAGACCTTTATCGCTCAATTCCTTAAAAAAGGAAATAAAGTGGGTGCCGTTGCTCCAAGCTCACGCTTTTTGGCTGCGAAAATGCTGAAGCAAATCCCATTCGATCGCTGTGAAACCATTGTTGAATTTGGCCCTGGCACAGGCGCCTTCACAGGCTATATTCAGGAAAAAATGAAGCCGCATGCCCGCTTGATTATCATTGAACTAAACGAAACCTTTTGCCATGATTTGACGCAAAAATTTGCAAGTTCAAACACAGAAATCATCCAAGGTTCAGCGACAGATTTGTCGAGCATCTTATCCGACCGTGGAATTAAAAACGCCGATTGCATCATCTCTTCCCTTCCTTTAGCGATTTTCGATGAGACCTTGCGAGAACATATACTTTCTGCAGCCCATCAATGTTTGTCGCCAGGAGGTCATTTTGTACAATTCCAATATTCGTTGCAATCTAAGAAAGCCATAAAACGTCATTTCAACCACATGAATTTGGCATTTACCCCGCTAAATCTTCCCCCAGCGTTCGTTTATAGCTGTAAAAAATAAGGAACTCGCTCAAAGTCCTTATCTTTGCGCAAAATCTAAGAAATGTTATCTGTACAGAATCTATCCCTGCAATTTGGGAAACGTGTTTTATTTGATGAAGTAAATGCAAAGTTTGTCCAAGGAAACTGTTATGGCGTCATTGGCGCAAACGGAGCAGGAAAATCTACCTTTCTCAAAATTCTAATTGGTGAACAAGACCCCACTACGGGAAGGGTTGAATTAGAACCGGGAAAGCGGATTGCATTTTTACGCCAAAATCACTTTGAATTCGACCAATTTCCTGTATTACAAACCGTAATCATGGGACACAAACGCTTGTATGAAATCATGCAAGAGAAAGATACGCTTTATGCGAAAGAAGACTTTTCCGAGGCGGATGGTATGAGAACCGCAGAATTAGAAGGTGAATTCGCAGATTTAGAAGGATGGAATGCAGAAACGGATGCAGCGACCTTATTAAGTAATCTTGGGATCGACGAAAGTAAGCACGACCTGTTGATGCAAGAGATTTCAAATGAACTAAAGGTTCGGATCCTTCTTGCACAAGCATTATTTGGTAACCCGGACGTACTGATTCTCGATGAGCCAACCAACGACCTTGACCTTAAAACCATTTCATGGCTCGAAGATTTCTTATTGGATTTTCGAAATACAGTAATTGTTGTATCCCACGACCGTCACTTCTTAGACACCGTCTGTACACACATTTGCGACATCGATTTTTCAAAAATCAATCTATATACTGGAAATTATACCTTCTGGTACGAAAGTTCTCAGCTTGCCGCTAAACAACGTTCAGATAAGAACAAAAAAGCGGAGGAAAAGAAGAAAGAACTCATGGAGTTTATTTCTCGATTCTCTGCGAATGCGGCTAAATCTAAACAAGCCACCAGCCGACGTAAAATGTTGGATAATTTGGACTTAGAAGAAATTCAACCGTCATCACGTAGGTATCCAGGAATTACCTTTCACCAGGACCGTGATGCAGGAAATCAAATCCTTTCCGTGGAGAATCTAGGCAAAAAACACGAAGGCAAGTTCCTATTCCAAGGAATTACATTTACAGCGAACAAAGGAGATAAAATCGCGATCGTTTCTAGAGATTCTGTGGCCTTGACGCAATTCTTTGAGGTACTTAATCAAGAAACAACGGCCGATACCGGATCTTTTACCTTTGGTACAACCATTAGCACGGCGTATTTACCAAACGATAATCACCATTTCTTTTCGGATAAAGTCAGTTTAATTGATTGGCTTCGTCAATATGCTCAAGGTGATGAAGAACGGGAAGAAGTTTATTTAAGAACCTTTTTAGGTCGCATGTTATTTACTGGTGAAGAGGCCATGAAAACAGCCAATGTACTTTCAGGTGGTGAAAAAGTGCGTTGCATGCTATCAAAAATGATGTTAGCTAAGGCAAATTTCCTCATGATGGATGAGCCAACGAATCACTTAGACCTCGAATCCATTACGGCATTGAACAATGCGATGATAGATTTCAGGGGGTCGATGTTGTTTACATCACATGACCAGGCGCTTGTAAATACCGTAGCCAATCGAATTATCGAATTAACTCCAAAGGGAATGATTGATAAGATGATGACCTATGATGACTACATCGCTGATCCAAAAATCGCACAACTGCAAGAAGAATTATACTAAAAGGTATGATCGATTACCGCATTAGCCTATATCAAGCAAGTCGGCATCGAATCCAAGTTCATGTTACGCTTCCTACTCCAGCGGATGAAACCATTCTTCGAATCGCTGCATGGCGTCCAGGAAGGTATGAAGAAGGGAATTTTGCACGACTTATTTCTAATTTAAATGCCTATCATGGCTCCCAACGCATTCGTACCGAGAAGATAAGTAAGAATGAGTGGTTAGTGCACACCAAAGGCCTTGATTCTATTGAGCTTTCCTATTTGTATTACGGTGCCGAATTAACCGCTGGGAATACGTATTTAGACGAGAAATTACTTTTAATAAACCCAGTTAACTTACTTGTTTACAGTGATTTTTGTAAAACATCAGAAATCAAATTAACCATAGACATTCCTCAAGGATGGTCGCTCGCAGGACTTGAACACAAACCCAACGGCGTAGCGCAATTCTCCAGTTTAGACGAGGTATTCGATACCCCGATATTAGCCAGTCCTGTTATAGCGTCCTATTCTTATGAGATTTCCGACTACACCTTCTATATCCATTCTGTTGGAGCACATGGGATTTCCTCGGAACAACTTATAAAAGACTTCAAGCAATTTACCGAAAAGCAAGTACTGGCCTTCGGAGAATTCCCAACTTCTACGTTTTCGTTTCTTTTGATCGGAGTCAATGAAACCTATTTGCATGGCGTTGAACACCTGAATAATACGGTTATCGTTCTTGGTCCTACTTCAGCATGGAAGACTAAACGATACGAATCCTTATTGGCTGTAGCATCCCATGAATTGTACCATGTTTGGAACGTGAAGACCATTCGGCCCTTGGAAATGCTCCCATACCGGTTTGAGGGTCCAAGCTATTCTCGTCTAGGCTATGTATATGAAGGAATTACTACATTTTTCGGGGATTACTATTTGCTTACCAGTGGATTAATTACCTCCGAACGTTATCTTCAACTGCTTGAAGCACAAATTCAAACGCACGTTGATAATGTGGGGAGATTTGCTTATTCCGTTGCTGATTCATCCATTGATACCTGGGTAGATGGCTATGTTAAAGGTACACCCGGACGAAAAGTATCCATCTACAACGAAGGGTGTTTAATGGCATTTATTTTAGATACTAAAATACGGGAAGCGACACATAATAAATCCACCTTGCAACACCTTATGAATCGCCTATTTTATGCGTTTGGTTTAACGCAAATCGGTTATTCAGAAAAAGACATATTAAGTCAACTTCAACAACTTTCCGGAATAGATTTTAGCATCCTCTTTGACCAATACATTAATGCAGCGAATGGGTATGAATCGTTGCTACAAGAAGCCTTTTCTTTTTATGGCATTGAACTTCGGCAAGAGGTGCCCACTGAACTACACAAGGGCTCATTAGGCATTAAAATCCTAACTAAAAGTGAAAAAACATTCATAATGGACATCGCTTCTGGCAGTCCTGCTGATGTGGGTGGATTAGCCGAAGGGGACCAGCTCATCTCCATAAATGGGCAAGAAATCACGACCAACCTATCCGAGGTACTCTCTTCTCTTACGCACGAAGTGTTGAAACTTGTTATTCTTCGCCGAGGAGAAAACATCGAAAAAACCTTGCCTTTGGTGCAACGGACCTTTTACCCAACAATGAAGTTGGAAATGAAAGAAACTGCCGAACACCAAATTAAAAAGAATCGTCAACATTTTGGGATATAGCATTGGGGTGAGTTAATCGCTTTTTTTGTATTTTTGAATAAACAGAATTATTATGAAATCAATCTACCTATTTATCATCGCGTTACCTTTTTTAAGTATAGCTCAATCCTTTGACGCAACCAATGAAGCAGCTATTGGATCTTTAGCTTCGTTGCATCTTTGTGATTCAAATGCAAACATACAATCAAACATCATGGGCGCTAACGTCACATGGGATTTCAGTCAAATTGCTGGAATTTTTGGAGTTACCAAAGATGTTCAAATGCTTGATGCTACCCTAGATGCCAACTACGCTTCATTTACTGGCGCTACAAAATTATATGATATTGGCACTACGTTTCAAACGTTTTACAGTTCAACTCCGAATGGCAGAAGTTCTCAAGGTTTTGTCTTTAATGAAGTAAGCCTAGGTTCAGTGGTTGCGAGCTGGAACCTAGACCAAGAAAACGTCATGTCCTATCCTTTTGCCTTTGGAAGCACTGTAAATGACGTATTTTCAGGGACTGTTACTTCAACGGCTACAGGAACCGTACCTGCAACAGGTTCTTCCTATGCCGCAATCGACGGTAGCGGAACTTTAATGCTTCCGGGTGGAAACAGCTACTCCAATGTATTGCGTTATCACTTAAAAGATTCCGCCGTTGCTTCAGTTTTTGGAACCAACGTAGCATTTGTACGAGATGTGTTTGAATATTACGATTTTACCGTAGGTAATTTACCCATTTTCATCACCATGTCAGTGGATGTAAATTCAGCGCTTTTCGTAAATAGCAGTACCGTTATTTTAAGTAAAGACCAACCCTTAACCTTTGTGGGTGAAAGCGAATTAAATATGCCTTCCATCCACCTATATCCAAACCCCGCAGTACATGAAATTCAGCTGAGTGGTGTTAAAATTGGCGATGAATATGCGATTCTAAATCTTGCTGGAAGCCGCATGAATTCAGGATCATATAAAGGGTCCATTGATGTAACGAACTTATCTCCTGGAGTTTATTTACTTCAGATTAATGGGCAAACGCTTGAATTCATCAAATAACTTCATTCCCGCTTTTACGTTCTCGAAGTATAGGCTGCACCTCAGTGCACTTCTGCTAATTTTTTCCATACAAAGCTTCGGGCAAGTTTCGCAACAACTCACCCCTGAAATACAAGCGTATTTATTTCATATTGTAAGAAAAAGTCCAATTCTTCAAAACAATGTCGGAACGGCATTTGAATATAGTGGACCTTTGGTAAAACTTCCAGACAATAGCATCAATTATGATTCTATTGATAAAATACTGACGGTTTCACCAAACCTACTCATTATTCGCACGGATGTATTAGCCAAAAGTCCGAAAGGAATATTGACAGAAGCCTGCAATAAAACTGCGATGTATGAAATCTGTCGTCAAATACAGAAATATTCAGACGGAGAGTCTGTATCCTCTCTGCCCCTCTTAGACCGATACTTCACCCTATTTTTTGATCAGCTCCCTAATGAACTTAAGCGGGGCAAACTCTATGAACAGCTACTTAATCCGTTGGAAAGCCCCATTTTATTGACTAATATTTCATTGAATGAGCGATTATTTAACTTACAAATCAAAGGATTTACAAAAGGCTCCGACAACAAACTAATTAT
>CANHSL010000011.1 GCA_947463385.1 Flavobacteriales bacterium | reverse complement strand
GATCAAGGAGAAGAAATACAAGGAAATGATGTCAATGGAAATTTATGTATAAAATTCCCATGGCCTGGAATGATTCGAACCACGTATAACGACCATGAGCGTTGTCGTCAGACGTATTTTTCGGTGTACGCAGAGAAATATTTCACAGGAGATGGATGCTTGCGTGATGCGGACGGAATGTATCGAATTACCGGTAGGGTGGACGACGTATTGAATGTGAGTGGCCACCGCATTGGAACGGCTGAAGTGGAAAATGCAATAAATATGCATGATCGCGTCATTGAAAGTGCAGTGGTGGGTTATCCACACGAAATCAAAGGACAAGGGATTTTTGCTTACGTGATTTTGGATGGTGGTTCCTTTGAGCCCCATGTAATTCAATCTGAGGTACTCTCCACAGTATCTAAAGAAATTGGTCCCATTGCGAAGCCTGACCGCATCCTGGTAGTACCGGGTTTACCCAAAACGAGAAGCGGTAAAATCATGCGTAGAATTTTACGCAAAATTGCGGAAGGGGAGGTTTCAAACCTTGGAGATACCAGCACCTTATTGGATCCTGGCGTGGTGGATGAGATTATTCAGCGCGCGAAAGAATGATTAGAATTCTCTTAGCGGGTATTTTATTACTTCTTGCGGTTCGTTTGACGGCTCAGCAAGAAATCACCGTTGAATCCAACGATTTTTGGAAACCTGTGGCCGATACCTTTCTATATTTCAATCACCAAGATTCCCTTCGAGCGAGCTATTCGTTACCTCCATCGTTCAAAAAACCAACCGCTTGGATTGAAGAACAGCGTGAATATAGGTTTTATAGTTCGAACGATACGCTTGGGTTTTCTTTAAATAGTGTGCTAGAAATCATCGATACGGAACAGGAGTTTTGGAGATTATGTGCTGCAAAAACATGGTGTTTCGCTCATCCCTCGGAGGTGTTCCCGCATTTAATTTGCAGGTTGTCGAATAAAACTAAAATTGGCTTGGTAAATACCGCCGATTTAATCATTTGGGATCGAATTCGAACCGGTGAGCTGAAATTTTATGGGCATGGAGGAGGGATGCAAGAGGATATTTTCACCATTGCTGGACGAGCCTCGTGGATTCTAAATTGGATGACTGGAGAATCCTTTGCTTCTGTAGGGATTGAATTAACACCAGCCTTGGCCCAGGAATATCAAGAGGCTTGGGTTCAATATATTCAATCAAATTCGAAATAATTCTAGTACGTGGCCTTCGATACACTCCGCCACGGCGGACCACTCAGTCCACGGTGTAATTAAGCAGGCTGAGTAACGCAGTATATCGAAGCCTGCGATAAGGTGATGTGGCCTTCGATACACTCCGCCACAGCGGACCACTCAGTCCACGGTGTAATTAAGCAGGCTGAGTAACGCAGTGTATCGAAGCCTGCGATGTGATGATGTGGCCTTCGGTACACTCCGCCACAGCGGACCACTCAGTCCACGGGGAGGTAAAAGCAGGCTGAGTAACGCAGTGTATCGAAGCCTGCGATGTGATGATGTGGCCTTCGATACACTCCGCCACGGCGGACCACTCAGTCCACGGTGTAATTAAGCAGGCTGAGTAACGCAGTATATCGAAGCCTGCGATAAGGTGATGTGGCCTTCGGTACACTCCGCCACAGCGGACCACTCAGTCCACGGGTAGATTTATTGAGTTGGCTCTAAAGATTTTCTTAGCAGCATATTTTAAGTTTGGATATTCTCCATCAATTAGGGCTTGTTTCTTTTTTCTTGTCCAACCCTGTATTTGTTTTTCTCGGTAATAAGCAAAATCAATTCGTTGGTATATTTCAAAGTAAACTAGCTCAACTGGACCATAACGCTTCGTGTGATTAGCTCCATTTCCAGTTTCATGTTCTTGAATTCTTCTTATTAAATTTTTTGTACTCCCGACGTAAAACGTTCCGTTTGCACATTTGAGAATATACATGAATCCAGCCATAGATAATTTTGGTTAGAAGAAAACGATAGGTTCTAAAATTATTGCCCATTATTTACAAGCAGGCTGAGTAGTATGCTGCGGCATACGTATCGAAGTCTGCGATTGTAGTGATGTGGCCTTCGATACAATCCTTCGGGTCACTCAGTCCACGGGTCTTCAGCAGGCTGAGTAACGCAGTGTATCGAAGCCTGCGGTTATGGTGAAGTGGCCTTCGGTACACTCCGCCACAGCGGACCACTCAGTCCACGGGGAGGTAAAAGCAGGCTGAGTAACGCAGTATATCGAAGCCTGCGATTATGATGATGTGGCCTTCGATACAATCCTTCGGGTCACTCAGTCCACGGGTCTTCAGCAGGCTGAGTAACGCAGTGTATCGAAGCCTGCGATGTGATGATGTGGCCTTCGATACACTCCGCCACAGCGGACCACTCAGTCCACGGGGAGGTAAAGCAGGCTGAGTAACGCAGTGTATCGAAGCCTGCGATAAGGTGAAGTGGCCTTCGATACAACTCCGCCACGGCGGACCACTCAGTCCACGGGGAATAAAAAAAGGGACCGAAGTCCCTTTGGTGTTTTAATTAGAAACTATGCTTATTGCTTGATAAGCTTAGTCATCTGTGTTTTTCCGTTGTATAAGATTTTCACCACATAATTTCCGCGTGCTAGCGTTGCCAAGTTAATAGTCGCTATATCGCCAGTCATTTCCATTGCAAAGACCACTCGTCCGTCTGAACCATACACTTCAAGATGTGCATCGATTGATTCAGTGGAGTGAATGATTACGTTTTCATTAAATGGATTCGGGTAAAGTTGGATACCAATCTCGTGTTCAACGATTCCAGCGCACGGATCAGATTCAATAATGATGTCATCAGTAGCCGAACATCCGTTGTTGTCGCTTGCTGTTACATCATAAGTTCCTGCTCCATTTACTAAAAGCGATTGTCCTAGAGATCCGTTATTCCAGGTATATGTCAAATTCGCGTTGCCATTTGCTTGAATGGTAATTGGGAAATTGTATTCACAAACCAAGGTGTCGTTTCCAAGACTTACAGTTGGTAATGGATTCACCGTTACTTGAACTTGAGCGGTATTCGTACACCCATTGGCTGCTGTTCCGGTAACTGTGTACGTTTGTGTTGTATTTGGAGTAAATGCTACGCCATTTTGCACATTATTATTCCATGCATAACTAGAAGCACCAGATCCGGCTAAGGTAACAGGGTTACCTGCACACACTGTTTGGTTTTGACCACCAGATACAGTTGGTAATGCATTGACGGTAACAGTAACTTGTGCGGTATTCGTACATCCATTAGCTGTTGTTCCGGTAACGGTATAGGTTTGCGTTGTATTTGGAGTAAATCCTACGCCGTTTTGTACATTATTATTCCACGCATAGCTTGAAGCACCAGATCCTGCTAAGGTAACAGGGTTGCCTGCACACACCGTTTGGTTTTGACCACCAGATACAGTTGGTAATGCATTGACGGTAACAGTAACTTGTGCGGTATTCGTACACCCATTGGCTGCTGTTCCGGTAACGGTATAGGTTTGCGTTGTATTTGGAGTAAATGCTACGCCGTTCTGTACATTATTATTCCATGCATAGCTAGAAGCACCTGAGCCTGCTAAGGTTACAGGGTTGCCTGCACACACCGTTTGGTTTTGACCACCAGATACAGTTGGTAATGCATTGACGGTAACAGTAACTTGAGCGGTATTCGTACACCCATTGGCTGCTGTTCCGGTAACAGTGTAAGTTTGTGTTGTATTTGGAGTAAATGCTACGCCGTTTTGCACATTATTACTCCACGCATAGCTTGAAGCACCTGAGCCTGCTAAGGTAACAGGGTTACCTGCGCACACTGTTTGATTTTGACCACCAGATACAGTTGGTAATGCATTGACGGTAACAGTAACTAGTGCGGTATTGGTACACCCATTAGCTGCTGTTCCTGTAACAGTGTAAGTTTGTGTTGTATTTGGAGTAAATGCTACGCCGTTTTGAACATTATTATCCCATGAGTAGGTTGCGGCACCCGATCCGTTTAGTGTAATCGATGTTCCAGAACAAATGCTTTGATTGGCTCCGGCTGTCACCGTCGGACTTTGTCCGGCAATTACAGTCACTGGGACAATACTTGAACTGCAACCAGTTCCACTCCAAGAGATTTTCGCATTACCATTTCCACTGTTTCCAGTTACCAAGTTTCCATTAATATCAGGCATCGTTGCGTCACCAGCGATTAACTGCGTGTTGGTCAATTGATACGCTGCAACCGGTGTGTATCCTGCAGGTATGAAGGAGCTAGAAGTGTAAACATATCCTGATCCACCAGAAGATGTTGGCCAACTGGTGCATCCACCATACCATCCACCACCTGCTCCGCCGTTAGCCCAGTTGTCAGAACCGCGTGCACCACCGTTCCATCCACCAAGTGAACAGGAGTTACTTTGATTATTAGGTGTAGCAAAGCCAAAAGATCCAGGTACAACGGCCGATCCATAATTTGAAGCTCCACCCGAGGTTTGATTAGATCCAGTGATGGATGTGCTATTGGAAACAAAACTTGGGGCGCTTAATCCGCCACCGTCGTTTCCTACATACAAGGCATTCTCATAGTTAGTGCCATGACGACCACCGCCACCACCTGCAACAACAATACGGGAATACAACCCTGCGTTATCGTTCCATAATCCTCCTGATAACCTGAAATCTGTGGCACCACCACCTCCAGTTGACTTCCAAGTGGAATTCATACAGCCTGAACCTTGTTCACCAACATACACATAAATCGTTGATCCCGCAGCAAGATAAACATCTCCCTTAGCATATCCTCCTCTTCCTCCGAGCGCAGTATTCGGGTAAACAGGGTCGTTTCCACCTTGTGCACCCCAAGCTTCTAAGGTATACACGCCAGACACAGGGGCTGTAAAGGTTTGAGCTGAACCTGTGTATGAATACACTTGTGATCCACCTTGTGGGTTTATGGATTGTACATAATAGGTTGTAGTAGTATTGATTGCTGGTGTAGTATAACTAGCACTGTTTCCAAGTGAACCTGTACCATTTGCATTGGACCACCATGCATAACCAGCTGGACTACCACTAGCAACAAGGGTTGTGGTGTTGTTGCCGTTCCCACAAAGGTTTAAATTTCCTGCTACACTTGGGGTTTGAATACCATTGACAGTTACTGTAACAGGAACAAATGGAGAATAGCATACAACACCATTATAGTTGATATTAACTAAGCCATGTCCGGCATTTAATCCTTCACTAACAAAAGTTCCAGTGTAATAGCTTCCGCCACCACCTCCGGCACCAACTCGGCATCCAGCACCACCACCACCAGAATATCCTCCACCGCCGCCACCAAGCGCTTCGTAATTGGTGCACATACCAGCACCACCACCACCACCAAAACCGCCATTATTGCTGCTTGTCCAGTTACCGCATGCGGTTTGGTTAACGCCTCCAAGTCCACCTTGGTTAAAGGTTTGTCCAATTCCTCCGCCAAAAGTACCTGTAGCTCCTTGAGAATTCCAACCTGAACCAGCTGCACCACCTTGATTATTTGGTGATCCTCCGGCAAGTCCTCCTGCTCCATTAGCACCTCCACTTCCAGCAGAACACCAACTTTGCGGACAGTTAATACCTGTTCCACCAGAGGTGTTGTTGTAAACACTGCCATCTCCACCGTTCAAAGTGAAGTTATATTGATTGGGGTCACCTTTTCCTGCGCCGCCACCGCCACCAGCAGCTACAATAAGTTGATTGGTTGTTTGATTATATACAAAGGTTCCTCCGCCTCCGCCTCCGGCCCAACCGGTTGAAAAGGCCAAGTTTCCTCCTTGTTGTCCTACAAGTATTTTGATTACATGTCCTTGCGTTAAAGTTGTAGTTATTGTAATTGAACGTCCACTTCCACCAATCGCATTATTCGCATCACCTCCTTTAGCTCCAGCTGCGGTAATCGTATATGTACCTGTGGAGGGAACTGTCCATTCTTGGATTCCTTGTGTGGATGAATTTACCAATCCTGCTAACGAAGTTCCCGTGTATGCAGAAGTCATTTGGGCTAGGGTAGGACCATTCTCGCCTGTTGCTCCACAATTTGTAAAATTCAATACGGAATTTCCTACACCAGCACTAGATTGTACATAATATGTGGTTGTAGTTGTAAGATTTGGCGTAGTATAGGTCGCTGAATTTCCTAAAATTTGTGTTCCAAGTGAATCACCTGCCCAAATATAATTATTTACACCTGAAGCAACCAGTGTCGCCGTTTGACCACATGATATAGCGGCATTTGAAACGGTTGGTGTATTAATATTTGAATTGACGGTAACAACAACTGGAATTAACGGGGATGAGCAAACCACTCCGGTGAAACTAACAGTTACTAAGCCATGTCCTGCGTTCAATCCTTCAGTAACAAATGTCCCGGTGTAATAACTTCCACCACCACCTCCGGCACCAACTCGGCATCCAGCACCACCACCACCAGAATATCCTCCACCGCCGCCACCAAGCGCTTCGTAATTGGTGCACATTCCAGCACCACCACCACCACCAAAGCCGCCATTGTTGCTGCTTGTCCAGTTACCGCATGCGGCTTGGTTAACGCCTCCAAGACCACCTTGATTAAAGGTTTGCCCTATTGCTCCTCCATAAGTACCTGTAGATCCTTGAGAATTCCAACCTGAACCAGCTGCACCACCTTGATTATTTGGTGATCCTCCGGCAAGTCCTCCTGCTCCATTAGCACCTCCACTTCCAGCAGAACACCAACTTTGCGGACAATTAATACCTGTTCCACCAGAGGTGTTGTTGTAAACACTGCCATCTCCACCGTTCAAGGTAAAGTTATATTGATTAGGATCGCCTTTTCCTGCGCCACCACCGCCACCAGCAGCTACAATAAGTTGATTGGTTGTTTGATTATATACAAAGGTTCCTCCGCCTCCGCCTCCGGCCCAACCGGTTGAAAAGGCCAAGTTACCTCCTTGCTGACCTACAAGTATTTTGATTACATGTCCTTGGGTTAGGGGAGTAGTTATGGTAATCGATCGACCACTTCCGCCAATCGCATTGTTTGCATCTCCACCTTTCGCTCCTGCTGCAGTAATGGTGTATGTACCCGTAGAAGGTACCGTCCATTCTTGAATTCCTTGTATGGATGAACTAACTAATCCTGCCAACGAAGTACCCGTGTACGCAGAAGTCATTTGGGCTAGGGTAGGACCATTTTCGCCAGTTGCTCCACAATTTGTGAAATTCAATACGGAATTTCCTACACCCGCAGTTGATTGAACATAGTATGTAGTATTTTGATTCAGTAAAGGGGTAATGTATGTTGCTCCGGTTCCAAGCAATTGAGCTCCATTGGCATTTGAATACCAATTATAATTGTTTGCACCAGTAGCTGTTAGCGTTGCAGATTGATTACATGAAACTACAGCGTTAGAAACTACCGGGTTGTTAATGTTCGCATTCACTGTAACCGTTGCAGGTACCAAGGCAGAAGTACAAAGCACACCTGCGTAACTAATATCCACTAATCCGTGTCCCGCATTTAAGCTCTCCGATACATAGGTACCAGTGAAAAAACATCCGCCACCACCTCCGGCACCAACTCGGCATGCGCCACCGCCACCACCTGAATAGCCGCCACCGCCGCCACCATTCGCTTCATAACTGGTACACATACCTGCTCCAGCACCTCCTCCAAAACCACCGTTGGTACTCGTATTCCAATTTCCACAAGCAGAAAAGTTTACACCACCTAATCCACCACTTGAAAACATAATCCCAGGCAAACCATAATAACCTGCTGTACCATTGCTTAACCATCCAGCTCCACCAGAACCCCCAATACCACCACCGCCAGATCCATTGCTTCCGCCGTTTCCACCTTGACACCAACTTCCACCAGACATCGTACCATTACTGCCTGAGGTGTTGTTATAACTGCTGGCATCCAGTCCATTTTGAGTATATGGGTAGGTAGGACTTCCCTGCGCAGCGCCACCACCGCCGCCAGCAACTAGAATGAGTTGATTCGTGGTTTGATTGTATAAAAACGTTCCACCGCCACCGCCTCCGGCCCATCCGGTAGTGAAATTTAGGTTTCCACCTTGCTGACCTACTAAAATTTTAATTACATGTCCTTGCGTTAATGTAGTGGTGATAGTTATAGAACGACCACTGCCACCAATTGCATTATTCGCATCTCCACCCTTCGCACCAGCTGCGGTAATTGTATAGGTACCCGTGGTAGGTACAGTCCACTCTTGAATTCCTTGTGTAGATGAAGTAACTAAACCAGCTAAACTTGTTCCAGCATATGCGGCCGTCATTTGCGCTAAGGTTGGACCTGTCTCACCCGTAGCAGAACAATTTGTGAACTGCAATAAGTTATTTGCAACACCTGAAACAGCTTGAACATAATACGTTGTATTAGTAGTTAATACAGGCGTGATGTAGCTTGCTCCGCTTCCAAGAAATTGGGACCCAGCGGCATTTGAATACCAATTGTAGTTGATTCCACCAGATGCAGTTAATGTAACTGTTTGTCCACATGTAGTACTTGCATTATTTACCGTTGGATTAGGTAATATACACTGGCTGTAGCTATGCAAGGCAGTGGAAAGTAGTGCGAAAACAAGTGTAATGAGTTTACAAACGTGTAGACTTGAATTTTTCATAGTAATTTAGTTTAGGTGGTGTGAAATTACGTTATTATTTACTTGAGACCAACTTTTCGTTGTTGATTTTACATAGGTTTAATGTAGCCAATTAAGATCACCTACTTGGTGACTTTAATGTTCGCGGAATTAATTTAATTCATACCTTTGTTAACCATTTGGTTAAACCATGAAGTTAAAAGATTCCAAAACTGAAGAAGTTATCTTGGATGCGGCTAAAGTCGTGTTTATGGAATATGGCTTGTATGGTGCTAGAATGCAGCAGATTGCAGACCGCGCTGGAATAAATAAAGCCCTCTTGCACTATTATTTCCGGAATAAAGAACGCTTGTTTGATCGGGTATTTGAAAATGCGCTTTCTCGCTATTTTCAGAATATGGAAGTATTGCTAGATGAATCTCTACCAATCATTGATCGTGTTCATTCCTATGCAGACCGGTTTATTGATTTTCTTACAGAATATCCACAAATGGCGATCTTTCTCATTAAAGAGGTGAGTCTAAATCAGGCCTTATTTGAGGAAAAAGTAAAAAGTCACATTAAAGAAAATCCATCGTTGATCGCAGTGATTAATCATGGGATCCAACGAGAAGAAATTCAGATCATCGACCCGATGCTATTTTTTGTCAATCTTGTTTCCTTGTGCACCTATCCCTTTGTGGCTCGTCCAATTTTTAAGGTGGTGGCTGCTAAAAATGATGCGTTGTGGGGAGTCGAACAGGAGATTTCTTTTCGTTCCTCCGTTCATGAATTTATTAATAATAAAATTAAACCATTGTAAATGAAGTTTTTAACTTATTTGTTTTTGCTTTTTAGTTTAAATGTTTTCTTCGCGCAAGAAACATCTATTTCGTTGGATTCATGCATTCAATGGACTAAACGAAATTTCCCAATCTACAAGCAGTCTGAGTTGTACAAGACGCAGCAAGCAATAAAGGTTTCGGCCATTCGCGAAGCATGGTTGCCTAAACTAAATCTGAATGCTTCGGCTACCTATCAGTCAGAAGTGGTTCAGTTTAATATCCCGGGATTCACCACCAACTTTCCGCATGATGCGTATTTAGGGTCCTTGTCGATGGAGCAACTTGTGTTTGATGGCGGAATCGGAAAAAGACAACAACGCTTAGAAGCGCTTTCCACGGAGATTGAAATTCAAAAAAACACCGTAGAATTATATAAGACAGCAGACCGCGTAAATCAAATCTACATGGCCATGTTGTTGGCAAAAGAGAATATTTCGATGCTTGAGTTGTTCAAGGATAATTTAATGCAACGTTCTACCAGCGTAGCGGCAGCGGTATCGAATGGATTAATGTTACAAACAAACTTGGATGAGATTGAAGTCGAATTATTGAAAACACAACAAAACCTAATTGAAGCCACTGAGAATTTGAACGGTCTTTGCGCTTCCTTAACCTTAATGACAGGCAAAGATATTACCCCCAAAACTACCTTGAGTTTAATTCCTGCGGGTGGGTCTTCAATCGTTATGAGTATTATGCGACCGGAAACAAAGCTTTTGTTAATGCAAGAATCTTTATTAGATGAGCGTTACAAGCTCGCCACCAATGTTGCGCTTCCTAAATTGTATGTGGGTGCAGTCGGTAATTATGGGCGACCTGGACCGAATTTCATTAACCAAGAGCTGCGATTTTTTGGATCGGGTAATGTGTCACTTCGTTGGAATATCTCAACCCTTTATGGCTTGGGACGCGAACAGCGAACCTTTGATCTAAATAAAAAGATGCTGGAAATCCAGCGAGAGCAACTCAATAAGAACATTGAGATTACGCTTTCTACCTATACGTCACAACTTAGCGCCTTAGATCAATTGATGAAATTAGATGCGTTAATTTTAGCGAAAAAAGCGGAGATATCTGCGGTTTCCGCGGCCCAATTGGCAAATGGAAAAATCACGTCAACAGTTTACCTAATCCAATTAAATGATGAAATGGCTGCACGTCTTAATTTGAAAATTCATGAAATAAAGAAAATAAATGCGTGGTCGAATTATAATATAACAATGGGATTAATAAATTTTTAATATGGAAGATTCAACGAAAAAAACAGGAAAACGGAAACGACTTTTAATTATCGGTAGCATACTTGGATTGGCCTTGATTGTCGGCGTATTTTTTTACATCCGCTCCAAAGGATTTGAAACCACGGATAATGCGCAGATTGATGCCGATATCATTCCGATTCGTACCAGCGTGTCGGGGTATGTGAAGGAAGTTCGGTTTTCCGATAATGCCATGGTAAAAAAAGGGGATACCTTATTGATTATCAATGATGATGAGTTTCAGGCGCGTGTGCTTCAAGCCGAGGCAGCCTTAGAAAATGCGAAGGCTAATTTAGTCGCCGTGAAGAATAATGCGGATGCAGGCGATTTGAATGCCTCTGCGGCATTTCTTTCCAGCGAAACGACGGCTCAAAATATTGATGTAGCGAAAACTCGATTGAATAAAATAAAGGAGGATTACAAACGAATCAAAAACATGTATGCGTCAAAGGCAGCTACCAAAGCAGAACTTGATGCCATCGAAGCTGAATTAGCAGTGGCCGAAGCACAATTTAAAGCAGCAACAAACCAATATAAAGCTTCATCTGCCCAAAGTGCAGGGGTGAAGTCTCAGGCTACAGGACAAAAATCTATGATTGCATTAGCGGAGGCCTTGATTAAGCAACGGAGTGCGGAGTTGTCCTTGGCGAAAACACAATTGGGGTATACCATTGTTAAGGCACCATGTGACGGTCTTGTATCCAAGCGTAGCGTTGATCAAGGGCAGTTTGTTACGGTTGGTACGCCGGTTTGTTCCGCCATTGATAATACCACCTTGTGGGTTACGGCCAACTTCAAAGAAACGCAAATCGAGCATATTAAAATGAATCAATCCGTAGCAGTTAAAATTGATGCCTATCCTTCGTTAAGTATTACGGGTAAGGTAGATTCTTATATCGGAGCAACGGGTGCCAAGTTCTCCTTATTACCTCCTGATAACTCAACCGGTAATTTTGTGAAAATTGTACAGCGCGTCCCCGTCAAGATTAAACTTACTGGATTAACAGCTGAGCAACGTGCCTTGTTGTTGCCTGGCTTAAGTGCATTTGTTTCTGTTTCGGTAAAATAAGATGAGTCAAGCGTCTGCCACCACCTTGAGTTATCCGCAAGGAGCTGCCCGCGTGATTTTGGTACTTACCGCGATTACCTGTGCCTTGCTTGAATTAATTGACGCCACCGTAGTGAATGTCTCGCTGCGTGAAATTTCCGGCAGCATTGGAGCAACAACGACCGAAATTGCATGGGTGGTAACCGCATATGGCATATCGAATGTGATTATTATTCCACTGACAGGGATGCTTTCCAATTATTTTGGAAGAAAAGCATACTTCACGACCTCAGTCATCATCTTCACCTTTTCGTCGCTCATGTGTGGCATGTCTACCAGCTTATGGACCTTGGTGTTTTGGCGATTTATTCAAGGATTAGGCGGAGGAGGCTTGCTTTCTAATGCACAAACCATTATCATGGGAGCCTTTCCACCAGAGAAAATCGGAATGGCGAATGCCATTTTCGGCATGGGAATCATCATGGGACCTACGTTTGGACCGACCATTGGTGGATTAATCACGGATAATTTTAGTTGGCACTGGATTTTCTTTGTGAATGTACCGATCGGAATTATAGCGGCTTTTCTTTCGTATTCATTCGTTACCAATGATCCTTCGGCAGTTAAACCGAAGCGCATCGATTATTGGGGGATTGTGTTTTTAATCATTGGGGTAGGGAGTTTGCAATTCGTTTTAGAAGAAGGAAATTCGAAGGATTGGTTTGATAGTTCGGAAATTGTGTTCTTTACCTTTCTAGCCATTTTGGGATTTGTACTTTTAATTAAACGGTCCTTGAGCATTGACTATGCGGCCGTAAATTTGAGGCTCTACAAGAATTATAACTTGGTACTTGGAAGTGTCTTGAATTTTCTCCTCGGCTTGATTCTCTTTGGGTCCGTGTTTATTTTTCCCTTATTCGTTCAAATTTCACTGGGTTGGACTGCAACTCAAACCGGTATGTTTATGATTCCGGGGGCTTTATTCTCTGCGATTACTATGCCCATGGTGGGTAAAATGTTAGGTAATGGGGTGAATCCAAAAGCTATCATTTGGACCGGAGCCGGACTAACCGTTGTATTTTTAATGATGTTGTCCTTTTCTTCACCAACGTCATCGCAAGGGAATTTTTACTTTCCATTTGTATTACGCGGTATCGGAATGGCCTGCATGATGTCTCCGATCATTACGCTGTCTGTGGCTGGATTAAATCCAAGAGATATTGGTCAGGCCGTTGGTCTTTCGAATGCAGTTCGACAATTAGGGGGTGCGGTTGGGATTGCCTTGATTAATCTTTTTTTAACACAAAAAAACGCACAGGTTCGAGGTTCAATGCTCGGGTATGTAACGGATTATTCGCAACAAACCGCAGAACGAATTGCAATGATGAAACAGAATTTTTTAGCGCGCGGCTATTCTATGGACCAAGCGGAGGCCTTGGCGAATCAATCGCTCGAAGGTATGCTATTTAAACAACAGGCCTTGGTGAGTTATGATCATGGGTTTTTTATGGTGGGATTGATGGTGCTTATCATCTTTCCTGTCGTATATCTGATTCGGTATAAAAAGAAAGAGAAGGTAGTGGTCTCCGACGGGCATTAATGAACATCTGCCTGGCTTGGGTGTTTAACATCCATGAAACATTTCTTACTTGTCGGTGCTTCATCGGCCATCGCTCAAACCACAAAATCTACACTACTCGCTAAAGGGTATCAGGTTACTCAACTTTCAAGGAATCAATCCATTTCGGATTATGAACTAACCGATTATTTGGGCACTTTGCCTTCAATTGATACACGCTTTGATGGCATCGTATACTTTCCGGGATCAATCAACTTGAAACCCTTTAGGTCCCTTAAATTGGAAGATTTCCAGTCGGATTTTAATATTCATGTGTTGGGTGCGGTAAATGTTTTGAAAACCTATCAGTCGAATCTAAATGAAGGCGCAAGTGTTGTCCTGATTTCAAGTGTTGCTGCAACTACGGGAATGCCCTTTCATGCGTCCGTCGCATCTGTAAAAGCAGCTCTTGAGGGCTTTGCAAGGTCTTTGGCTGCGGAATGGGCACCAAAAATTCGTGTGAATGTGGTTGCGCCGTCGCTTACCCTAACCCCCATGGCCGAGAAACTTACTAATTCACCTGAAAAAATTGAGGCTGGTGCACAACGGCACCCGCTCAAAAGATTGGGGAATCCATCTGATTTGGCCAATGCAATAAGCTTTCTACTCGGCGATGACAGTGCTTGGATGACCGGACAAGTCTTAGCCGTAGATGGCGGAATGGGGAACTTGAAAGTCTAGTACGTCGGATCGTATAGCTCTTGATTAATTAGTCCTTCGATTTCGTTTTCTTTAATTCCTGTAAGACCTTGGCTTATTGCATTTTTCATGACCGCTTTAGCGATTTCAACAGATACTTCACGTATTTCATTGATGGGCGGGTAAAGTGAACCCTTGGTTAAATCTTCTCCTTCAACCAATTGAGCAAGTGCTTGCGCGGCAGTAATTAACAATTCATCGTTCACGTGTTCAATCTGAGCTGCTACAACACCAAGACCTAATCCTGGAAAAATGTAGGCATTATTTCCTTGCCCAGGATCAAAGGTTGTTCCTTCAAAAGTCACATTCGGAAACGGACTTCCGCTTACAAAAATGGCTTTTCCCTTGCTCCACGTGTACGCTTGATCGGCCGTACATTCAGCCTTAGATGTTGGGTTTGACAAGGCAAAGATCACCGGACGATTATTTATGACTGACATTGCTTCGATGATTTCTTTAGTAAAGGCACCGCCCGAACCCGTTGCGCCAATCAGGGCGGTAGGTTTAAACTGCTGGATTGTTTCTAAAAAACTCATTCCCGGTAGGTTCTTAGCGTAGGGAAGGTTGTGGTCTTGCAAGTCTGTTCGCTCGCTTACTATGAGTCCATGAATATCGCACATGGCGATGTGTTCATAGGCCTGTTCCTCTGTTAATCCATTAAGCATAAGTCCTTTCACCAATAAATCGGCAATTCCAGTTGCGGCTGAGCCACCACCAAGAAATAGAAACCGGTTTTCTTGAAGTGGAATTTCTGTAATTCGCGTTGAACACATGAGTCCAGCTAGAGCAACAGCAGCTGTTCCTTGAATGTCATCGTTAAAACACCGATACTTAAATTGATATCGATCCAGCAATGCGAAGGCATTTGGTGTCAAGAAATCTTCAAATTGTACTAAAACACCGGGGAATCGTTGGGTTGCTGCCTCCATGAATTCATCCATTAAGTCGAGGTATTCTTGTCCACCAATTCGTGCCGTTGGAAGTCCTAAATAAAGGGGGTCGTTGCGAAGGGTTTCATTGTTCGTTCCAACATCAATCATTACGGGTAAGCAGGCAGATGGATGTATTCCTCCGCAGGCTGCATAAAGAATGAGTTTCCCAATTGGAATTCCCATACCATTGGCTCCGAGGTCGCCTAAACCAAGAATTCGTTCACCGTCTGTAACAACAATCACTTTAATTTCTTCTTCTGGCCAATTACCTAGGATATTAAAGATGTTGCCCTTGTCTTCAGGGGTTATGTAAAATCCTTTGGCTTCGGTATATACATGTGAAAATGCTTTACAGGCTTCGCCAACCGTAGGGGTGTAAATAATTGGGAGTAGGCGTTCTATGTTGTTGATAATTACGCGATAGAAAAGCCGTTCATTTCGAGCTTGTAAGGCTGATAAATATAAGTATCGTTCAATGTCATTCGGTTTTCGTTCAAGATTTTGAAGCACCCGTTTTTCCTGTAATTCTTGCGTGGTCTGCTTATACGGAAGTAGTCCTTCCAAGTTTAACGCTTTCTTCTCTTCGCTTGAAAATGCGGTAGATTTATTGGTCTTGTTATTTCTGATCCACTCAATGTTCTGTTTCATGTGGCTAAGTTATAACAAAACAAAATTAAATGAATGCATTTGTTCATGCTGTTTATTTTGTAAATTCACTGACCTAAACTACCTACTACCATGAGAAAAATCTATATTTCGGCCTTGTTTTCTGGGCTTGCTTTTTTGGGGATTAATGCACAAAATGTACAGCCTGGTGCTGTTAATTCATTACCCAATAGCACTAAAAAATCAACAACAATTACAGCGCTTACACCAAAGGTTGACAAGCCTTTAGCGCCAAGAAATCATGGATTAAACCAGCATTCCTGTGCTTCGCATGAACTGACCAAGAAGTATTATGAGGAAATAGGGAAGTGGGCAGAGTTCAATCAAACCTACCTTGAAGAAGCCGCAAAAACTAAACCGTACAAACCAGAGAAAACACCTGGGATTAATACCATTTCGGTTATTTTTCATGTGGTACACAATCCAAATAATCCGTCGGAGAATGTGTCGAATGCGCTCATTATGCAAGTGTTCAATGACATACAAGAGGATTTCCAACTCTTAAATCAAGATGCAGCCAATGCGCGAGCAAATTTTGGTTTCGTTCCAGCCGATGTCAATATTAATTTCTGTTTAGCCACTAAGGATGCTGCAGGCGTTCCTTTAGCTGAGCAAGGAGTAATTCGTGTTTCAACCAACGAAGATTACTACAATCATAACGGGGGAGAGGAGAATAAGATGAAAGCTTCAGCTACCGGAGGTTCACAGATTTGGGACCGAAATAAGTACTTAAATGTTTGGATATGCGATATTTCGAATGGTGCGAATTCGGGAACTGCGGGCTATGCTTATCGTCCAACTAACAACATGTTGCCAGGTGCTTCCATTGATGGAATTGTTTTGGATTATAACATTGGAATGAATAACGACAATGTGCTTACGCATGAAATCGGACATTATTTGGGGCTTGACCATACCTGGGGTGGTTCGGGTAGCTGTACCCTAGATGACGGATTTAATGATACACCAAACACCATCGGCCCCTCGTTTAATTACGCAGGGTCATGTTCTGGAAATCAAATGACCTGTGGTTCTACACAAACGCAATACGAGAACTATATGGATTACAGCAATTGTACGGTAATGTTTTCACAGGCGCAAGCCAATTACATGCTCAACACCCTCACTGGTGCCCGCGCTTCCTTGTTGCTTTCTCCGGGTTGTGATCCTACCAATACGCCGCCAGTGGCCGATTTCACAGCAGACATTTCAAATCCAATTATTATTCCTGTGGGAGGCTCGGTTAACTTTTTTGATGCGTCAACGAACGTTCCAACCTCATGGACGTGGAATTTTGGAGGGGGTGCTACAAACAGCAATAACCAAAACCCAAGTGCTGTATTTAATGCCGTGGGAAACTACACCGTTTCACTCACCGCTTCCAATGCGTTCGGGGCTGATACCGAGACGAAAACCGCCCATGTGCAGGTAGTTGGAGCTGCGCCAGGCACAGCGTGTGATACGCTAAGAAATTATAATCCAATTACAGAGGATTATGCCTATTACAACTGGTCTACCGGTTGGGGCTTCCTTCCGGGTTCTGGCCGCTTTTCTTCAACAAATACCTCCTTGATTCATCAATATGCGGACCGATATACGGCGCCAGCTTCAACACAAGTGAGAAGGCTTCGCATGCCAATTATTAAGGCAGTGAATTCCTCTGGAAATGGCCTAGTGAAAATCCGTGTTCAGCAGGACAATGCCGGAAATCCTGGGACGGTATTAGTTACAGACACCTTACTGATTGCCGATATGGACCCAGGGTTTTATAACGAATTCGATTTTACCAATCCGCCTACCGTAACTGGAAACTTCTGGGTGACTTTTGAGTTGTTTTATGGCTCTCCGCAAGACACGGTAACCTTCATGTGTGTTGACATAAATCAGCGAAACGGAACCAATGCCAGTGGCTTAAGTACCTTAAAATGTTATTACGGGGGCTTGACCAATACCACGGGTACTTGGCATCCAACAACGGATATAAATCCGGTAATTATGACCAGCCTTTGGATGGATGTGCTGACCTCGAATGGCCCAAATCCTGTTGCCAATTTCACATTTTCTGAATCCGCAATCTGTACCGGAGGACAAATTACAGTGAATGGTTCGGGATCTACCAATACCAATAGCTATTTATGGTACATTACCGACGACCCCTTTACTACCGTGATTTCCACCCACAATACCGCAGCAAATACCTTCACGTTTAATCAAGTGGCTAATCGACGGATCTATTTGTTTGCTGATGGTTCTTGTCGAACTGCGGGAATTTATTTACCGATAGTCGTTAATGCTAAACCTGCAGCAACCTGCACAAAAACAAATACAACCTGTGGTCAAAACAACGGGACCATTGTATTTACAAGTCCAACCGGTGGAGTACCACCAACCTATGAATATAGCTTAGACGGTGTGAACTATCAAGCATCACCTAATTTTGGTAATTTACCTGCAGGAACCTATGTGGCTCGGATTCGGACTTCAGGAAGCGGCTGCGTACAAACCTATACGCGTGCGATCACAGGGTCAACGGAACTTACAGCCACCATTACGCCTGGAACAACCATTTGTGTTGGAGAAACAGCTACGATTACCGCGGGCGGAGGAACCACATATACGTGGTATGATGGTCCATCTGTTCTAGGGAACACCGCAAGCATTACCGTAACGCCCGGTGCCACATCGCAATACAGTTGTGTAGTTTCGGATGGGACCTGTGAAACGGTGGTTTCAGCAAACATTATTGTGGATCAGTGTGGGGCTGGAGTAGGGGAATCGGCGATTAATGCCTCAGTGTACCCAAATCCAATGCAAAGCACCTTAATCATTGATATCGCGAATGCCTTTCAGTTTGAATTGCTCGATGCGCGAGGTCGCTTGGTGCAAAACGGCAACGGATTGGGTAAAACAACGCTAAATACCCAAGCCTTGAGTGCAGGCGTTTATTCATTAAGAATTAGCGTTAACGGCCAGCACGGGGTATTTAAAGTGATCAAAGAGTAGGGAAAGATGTAACGACCAGGTGCGATTGGTCCCTGAGTACGCTCTGATTAGGGCAAATCGAAGGGCCGCACCCTGTGAATTTTAATACTCCCTATAATTTGCTTCCCACAAACGTCGCGCTTCTTCCCATGTAGGAATGACATCACTTTCGTAATGATAAGTACTTCCTGTGGCTATTTTTCGAAAGGATTTTACGGCCTTTAAATGAGCTCCTGAACCAACAAACGCACGCAAGGTTCCCATGTCGTCCCATGCGGTTATGGTATGCTGTATGCCTTGGATTCGTTTTACCTCACAGTACTGATTGCCAGGCGCATGTTTAGCTTGATTAAACGAAGGGATTGCCCGAAACCAAAAGGGAATGCTATGCAGAATAGACTTAGGCCTCAAGCCGGTGATGGAAATAATCATAGGTAAAAATAGAAAAAATATATGCATGTCAGGTATTTATCGTAATATTGCGATATATAGTTAATCATGGGAGTTACAAAAATCGATTCTTATTCACCAAGTGTACTCGCCTTGTCGGAGGTTTTTAAAGCCTTAGGTCATCCGGCGCGTTTGTCGATTGTATCTTATTTGCTGCAAAAGGGAACGTGTATTTGCGGGGATATCGTTGACGAACTTCCGCTAGCGCAAGCCAGTATTTCGAGGCATTTGCAAGAGCTAAAAAATGCAGGAATAATCAAAGGACAAATTTCGGGCACCTCCGTGTGTTATTGTTTGTCTGACGAACACCTTGAAACGATGCTTACCCTGATTAATTCCATTAAATTATCCATTCCAAAAACGTGTTGCGATGAAACTGTCTGAATTCAAATCTACCTTAAACGAAGTTACTCATATTAAACTGATGCTTCCCAACGGAACCTTAGTACCTGCCCATTTTCATGTTACTGAATTGGCTTTAATCAGTAAGAACTTTATTGATTGTGGCGGAGTGGCACGCGTAGAACGAAAAATCACCTTTCAGCTCTGGGTGGCAAATGATATCGATCACCGACTTTCATCGCTTAAGTGGTTGGGGATTATAAAAAAAGGGGAGTTAGATTACGGACTGACCGATGAGCCGGTTGAAATAGAATTTCAAGGTCAAACCATTGAACGTTATGGCATTTCATTTTCTGAGGGTGTCTTCAATTTAACTCCCTTGTTTACTGAGTGTTTAGCACCGGATCATTGTGGTATTCCTTCAGCGGAATTGCCTAAACCAAGTTGTACACCAAATAGTGGTTGTTGTTAAATTCTTGGATTTATGAATACACGCCTTAAATTTTTAGATCGCTTTTTAACCCTTTGGATTTTTTTAGCCATGGGGGTGGGGATCTTACTTGGGAATATAATACCTGATGTCGAAGGATTATTGTCGAATGTTGCCATCGGTACTACGAATGTTCCCCTGGCTATTGGGCTCATCCTCATGATGTATCCACCCTTAACCAAGGTAGATTTCGCCAAAGTTCCCGCTACTTTGAGTAATAAACGCTTGTTGTTTTCGTCCCTGTTTATCACATGGATTGTTGGTCCCTTTTTAATGTTTTTGTTGGCAATTACCTTTCTCCCAAAGGACCCTGAATATTTAACGGGGTTAATTGTAATAGGTCTGGCGCCATGCATTGCCATGGTTATTGTTTGGAACGACCTTGCCGGAGGTAACCGGGAGTTGGTGGCTGGTTTAGTAGGTGTAAACAGCCTATTGCAGGTACTTTTCTTTAGTTTCTATGCGTATTTCTATCTGGAGATTATGCTTCCCCTGTTCGGATTCGATGCTATAACCATTGACATCAGCATGCTTGAAATTGCGAAAACGGTTGGGATTTATTTAGGAATTCCCTTTGCAGCGGCGATGCTGAGTAGGGCGCTGTTAATCCCGAAATTCGGACAAGATTGGTTTCAACATAAGTTCCTTCCGAAAATTTCTCCTATTACGTTGATGGCCTTACTCTTTACCATTGTGGTTATGTTCAGTTTAAAAGGAAAACTCATTGCCACCTTACCTTTGGATGTACTTCGGGTAGCGCTTCCCTTGGTAATATTCTTTTTGGTCATGTTCTTTCTCATGTTTTTTGTAGCCAAAGCCTTGGGTTCTTCCTACAAAGACACCGCCACCGTAGCGTTCACTGCTGCTGGAAATAATTTCGAATTGGCCATCGCCGTTTCAATCGGTGTATTTGGTCTGAATTCAGGACAAGCCTTTGCCGGGGTGATCGGGCCTTTAGTAGAGGTACCGGCGTTAATTCTCTTGGTTAAAGCCAGTTTAGCATTGAAGAATAAATCTAGGAAGTCATGAATATTTTAGTGTTGTGTACAGGGAATAGCTGTAGAAGTCAGTTGGCCGAAGGATATCTTCGTCATTTTCACGGGAATGTTGCCACCGTTTATAGCGCGGGTATTGAAACGCATGGGGTTAATCCGCGCGCGATTGCAGTGATGGCAGAAGATGGAATCGACATTTCAATGCATACCTCCAATCATGTGGATGAATACGTGCATATTCCCTTTGATTTAGTTTTTACCGTGTGCGACCACGCCAGCGAGCAATGTCCGGTGTTTCCCGGTGCGGTGAAGCGCATTCATCATAATTTCCCAGATCCTGTGAAAGCAAGGGGTACCGAAGAAGAGCTTATGATCGCATTCCGCTCGGTACGCGATGAGATTAAGTCCTTTTGTAAAACTCTGATATGAAAAAAGCCTCCCGCGAGCAGGAGGCTTTTCTTTTGATTATTTAAATCAACCTTTTATTTCTTAACATCAAATCGATCGAGATTCATTACTTTATCCCATGCGCTGATGAAGTCTTTAACAAATTTCTCTTTCGCATCTGAACTTGCATACACTTCTGCAATGGCACGCAATTCAGAATGTGATCCAAAAATCAAGTCAGCTCGAGTAGCGGTCCATTTCACGCTACCCGTTTTACGATCTCTGCCTTCAAAAATTTCTTGCGTATCATCGATAGCTTTCCATGAAGTACTCATGTCTAACAGATTTACAAAGAAGTCGTTATTCAAGGTGCCTACGTTGTTGGTAAATACACCGTGTCGAGAATGGTTATAATTCCCATCCAGTACACGCAATCCGCCAACCAATACCGTCATTTCAGGAGCACTTAAGGTAAGCAGCTGCGCTTTATCCACTAATAATTCCTCTGTGGAAAACGTGTATTTACCTTTGCTGTAATTTCTAAATCCATCCGCCATGGGTTCAAGAAACGCGAAGGAATTCACATCCGTTTGGGCTTGGGTTGCATCCATGCGTCCTGCTGTAAATGGAACCGAGTAGGTAAAGCCTGCGTTTTTAATCGCTTGCTCAACCCCGGTATTTCCTGCCAATACAATGAGGTCGGCCATCGAAATTTTACGCGTTCCCGATGTCTTATGAAAGTCAGCTTGTACTTTCGTTAATGCAGTAATTACCTTATCCAATTGCGCAGGATTGTTTGCTTCCCAGTGACGTTGTGGTTCGAGCAAGATTCGCGCACCATTTGCGCCACCTCGACTGTCTGAACCTCTAAAAGTTGAAGCAGATGACCACGCAGTACTCACCATTTCACCAATGGTTAAGCCCGATGCCAAAATTAATTTTTTCAAGGCAGTTACATCAGCTGCAGTTACCAAGGGATGATTCACAGCAGGGATTGGATCTTGCCAAATTAATTCGTCTTTTGGAACCTCTGGTCCTAAGTATTTTACTTTCGGTCCCATGTCGCGATGGGTTAGTTTAAACCATGCTTTAGCAAAGGCTAATTGAAATTCTTCGGGATGTTCATGGAATCTTTTTGAGATTACATTGTATGCTGGGTCAAATCGCATCGAAAGATCCGTGGTAAGCATGGTTGGTTTAAGACGTTTTGTTGAGTCAAAGGCATGAGGTACAATTTCAGGCGCATCTTTCGCAACCCACTGGTGTGCGCCAGCCGGACTTTTCGTTAGTTCCCATTCATAGGCGTACAGCATGTCAAAATAACCTGAACCCCACTGCGTTGGGTTGGGTGTCCATGTAACTTCTAATCCGGAAGTGATGGCATCCGCGCCTTTTCCTGATTTGTAGGTACTGTTCCATCCGAACCCTTGCATTTCAATCGGTGCTGCTTCCGGTTCTGGACCTACATTGTTTGCAGGACCTGCACCGTGTGTTTTACCAAAGGTATGACCACCAGCGATCAAGGCTACGGTTTCTTCGTCGTTCATTCCCATTCGACCAAAGGTTTCTCGGATATCTTTCGCAGCAAGAACTGGGTCAGGATTTCCATTAGGTCCTTCCGGGTTTACATAGATTAATCCCATTTGTACCGCAGCCAGTGGGTTTTCTAATTTCCTTCCTTCACTGTAGCGTTGGTCGTCCAACATTTTTTTCTCAGAACCCCAATAGATGTTGCTTTCTGCTTCCCATACATCGGCTCTTCCGCCGCCAAATCCGTAGGTTTTGAACCCCATGCTTTCTAGGGCTACATTACCAGCCAATACCATAAGGTCAGCCCAAGAGATTTTATTGCCATATTTTTGTTTGATTGGCCATAGTAAACGTCGGGCTTTGTCTAGGTTTCCATTATCAGGCCAGCTGTTTAAGGGAGCAAACCGTTGTTGTCCTTCGGTTGCGCCGCCGCGACCATCCGCAGTCCGATAGGTTCCCGCACTGTGCCACGCCATTCGAATGAAAAATGGACCGTAGTTTCCGTAATCTGCCGGCCACCAATCCTGAGATTGGGTAAGAACCGCTTTGATGTCATTTTTTAGGGCGATGTAATCTAAACTTTTAAATGCTTTCGTGTAGTCGAAGCTTGGATCCATTGGGTCAGATAGGCTAGAGTGTTGACGTAAGACACTTAAATCTAATTGGTTTGGCCACCAATCTTTATTGGTATTGGGGGTAATCGGTTTACTTACATTCATAGTCTGAGTTGGTGTGTTTTGCTCTACCATGGGCTGTGTTTCTTGCACAGTAGCCGTTGGCGTATTGGCGGGTTTGGAGTCAAAATTGAACGGACATTTGCCTTGTGCAAAAAACAAGGAGGTAGACAATAGACTAAAAATGACGGTAGTTTTTTTCATGGCTTATTGAATTTTATCAAAGGTATTATCATATAAACCCAAGAAAGTATCGAATTGTTTTATAAGGCTATCAAATTCATTTATTTAAATGATTCATTTGCCTAATATCTGAGTAGCAAAAAAAATGTTCAACATTAAAGCTTAAAATTCCTTTACACCTCTAGAGCACAAGGTGCAATTGGAAAGGGCTTTCCACGGACTGGAAGTAAATCCTCCCATGGTGCTTCCGAAATATTTGGACCAAGCAGTACCTGATCCGAGGGTAGAAGACCAATAATCTCTGTTATCGAATCCACTTAAGGAAGCTTTGGTGCTGTAGATTAATTCAAGTTCAGTTTTAGTAGGTAAGCGCCACCCTTCACCGCCTTCGCTATATGCTTCAACGAGCGCCTTAGAATCGTTCCAATTCTTGTGCATGGCAAACGTAACTTGATCAGTTTTTGCAACCACTAAGCCATGCTCTTTGGTTTCATCTACTTGAATCACAATACCTCCGAATGCTTCTTCGCCTATTGCATAAGTTTTCGTTTCATTCTTTTTACATGCCGTGGCTAATAAAATAAGAGCGAATAAGGGAAGTAGGTGTTTCATACTGAATAATTTACGTAAAGATAGTAAACTAAAACATCGCCCCGCAAGCTTCCGGAATAAATTCCACAAAGCGAACCAGTCGATGATTGTTGAGTTGCTTAAATTTTTCTAGAATTAGTGGCAATTCATACGATGTAACTGATACAACGAAGGCGTAATCCAAGCTGCCACCCTCAAGGCGAATGCCCTTAATTTCTTGAAGTACTTGGTTCAAGTCTTCTTGTGCCGTGCGCCGATCAAAATGAACATTGAATCGGTTTGAAACAATAAATCGTGTGCTGTCTGTTTCGCTAAAAAGTTCCGCATCATAGCCCACACGTCGGTATCCCAGCCTATTCGCTTTCTTGATAAAATACTTCACCTGGCTGGAAGGAACTCCGTAAAAAGAACACATGTTGGTGCTCCAGAATTCTATGGGAAATCCGTCCGTTCTGAATCGCTTTATTGTACTTACGTCTGGATTCTCCACAAAAAATGTGAACACATTCTTGCAGATGCTAAGTTGACTAGTTAAGGTATCGTACCCCACAATATTGCGGTAGGAAAGGGTGTAGTACCTTCGGATGTCACCGTGCACCTCAGCGAGTTCTTTGTCTTTATTCGGTTCTTGCGTTTTGAGCGCTACGTGTTGATGCGTGGTCTTGTTTTCCTGCTGTTTATATACTGGTTTTTCCAGCGTGGTTTTGGTGTTTTTTGGTGATGGACTACATCCAAATACCAACGCGAATGCAAGGCAATTGGCTACATAATTTACGCATTTCATCAGGCTATTTTATAGAAAACTTCGTGTAAATCGAATAGCTTAATTTTATCTTTTGAAATTCAATCTCGGCTTCTTTATCTACAGACTCAAATAGAACATTACCGCTAATATAATTAAGGGTTTTAATCGGCATGCGTTCAATGTCTTGTCGTGTTATGGTGCTGTTTTCTGTTTCACTAATGATCAAGGCCTTGCCTGTTTCTTGTCCAATGGCATTTAATAAATAATCTGATTTCTCTTTAGCCGCTTTGATTGCTTCAATTCGCACTTGCTTTCTTAAGCTATCGATGGCAGAATGGCTCACATGATCGATGTATCCATCTTGGATTTTCATTTTTTCTAATTCTTGAAATACCTTACCTACGGTTGTGGCGTTGCCCACCTTGAGTTGATATTCTTTTTTCGTGAGTACATCACGTTTCTGCCAGCTCACTTTTACATAGTCGGCATTGGCATCAGCAACAGAAAGGTTGGAGATCGGAATGCTTAAGGTAGTAAGCGCTTCTCGCAGTTGTTTTTCTTGCGCTTCAATGGTAACCTTTTCTTTATTTTCCATCCGCTCCCGTAAGGTGATTCCGATGTAAATTTCATTTGGAATTACTTCCTTTTCCGCATAGCCATTGACTTCAATGTAGGGGATTTCTTCTGTGGGTTTTGTTTGACCGTAATGAATCGAGTAAAAAAAGGAAATACAAAGGATTGCAAGGATGGATTGATGTGTTTTCATATGATATTATGTTGAGTTCAACCAAAGATACAGGTTAACTTAAGATCGGTTCAATTTCCCTTCAATTTCATTTCATATTTGTCTAGCTTCGGAGCGAAAAATCATCGCGCGTTAACCTTTTAATTCAAGCCTTTTTCTGCAAGGGCAATTCCAGTGTAGTTGTTTGTTTGGTTCACCAGTTCCTCTGGAGTTCCTGTGAATACAATCTTTCCACCGCCTTCACCACCTTCCGGACCAATATCGATCACATGGTCTGCGGTTTTAATAATGTCTAAATTGTGTTCAATCACAACAATGCTGTGTCCGTTTGCGATCAAGGCTTGGAACGATTGCAACAGCTTCTCAATGTCGTAATAATGAAGTCCAGTCGAGGGTTCATCAAATAAAAAGAGGGTAGGAGCCTGATTGTTTCCTTTCGCCAAAAACGAAGCGAGTTTGATTCGTTGCGCTTCACCACCGGAAAGGGTGCTCGATGCTTGACCTGCACGTAAATATCCCAATCCAACATCCAGTAAGGGTTGTATCATTGAAGCGATGTGCTTTTCTTTTTTATCGGAACTTTCATGAAAAAATGAAGAAAGATTGTCTAAGGTCATTTCCAATAAATCGGCAATAGATTTTTGGCGATACACAATTTCCAAGGTTTCTTCTTTGAATCGAGTTCCATGACAGGCATCGCATTTCAGTTGAATATCCGCCATGAATTGCATGCCAATGGTTACCAGTCCTTCGCCATCACAGGCATCACAGCGTCCACCTTCCACGTTAAAGCTAAAGAAACCGGGTTTATAGTTCCGATTTTTAGCTAAGGGCTGCCGTGCGTATAGGTCCCGAATTTCATCGAAAATTTTAAGGTAGGTAATCGGATTGCTACGAGAGCTTTTTCCAATCGGATTTTGATCAATGAGTTCAATCTCCTTGATTTTATTAATATCTCCGGATAGCGTACACCCACGGTACAAGGTGTTTTTAGCATCAAATAACGCTTGCTTTATCGCCGGGTAGCACAAGGTTTTAAGGAGGGTAGATTTTCCAGATCCAGACACCCCGGATACACAAACCAATTGGCGAAGCGGGATTTCGATTTGAACGTCTGTTAGGTTGTGTAGGTTAGCATTGCTCAAGGTAATGGAATAACTCGCTTTTCGGCGAGTACTCGGACCTTGGATACGCGTTGTGCCATTAAAATAGTTCGCTGTTAAGCCCTTATTCTTTTTAAATGCGCTTAAATTACCCTGAAATACAACGGTCCCTCCGTTTTCTCCAGCGTAAGGACCTATATCAATCAGGTGATCTGCGGCTTTAATAACTTCTTCTTCGTGCTCCACGATCACGAGCGTATTTCCAATTTCTTTTAAGGAGTTTAATACGCGAATTAAGTTTTTAGTGTCTCTTGGATGAAGTCCAATCGATGGTTCATCCAACACATAGGTAGAACCCACAAGGCTTGAGCCTAAGGAGGTTGCCAAATGAATGCGTTGAGATTCTCCGCCGGATAATGTATTGGTAGATCGATTCAGGGTAAGGTAGCCGAGGCCAACTTCGTTTAAGAATCGAATGCGTTGAATGATTTCCGGAAGTAGGCGTTTAAGTACATTGTTTGTTGGTATTGACGCTTGTGCTTCTTCAAAAAATCCCTGCAATTTACTCACGGGCATCAGGACTACCTCTTGGAGTGATTTACCATAGAATTTAACGTACCCCGCATCCCCCCTGAGGCGCGTGCCCTGGCATTCTTGACATTGGGTCTTTCCTCTATACCGAGAAAGCATCACGCGGTATTGTATTTTATAGGTTTGACTTTCTAAGAACTTGAAAAACTCCTGGATTCCTGCAAAATAGCTGTTTCCTTTCCAAAGTAATTCTTGCTGCGTTGTCGTTAAAAGCCGATATGGTTTGTGCACAGGGAATTCGAATTTATGCGCTTGAACCAATAGCTGCTGCAGGTATTCACCCATCACATCCCCTTTCCAAGGATGAATGGCGCCTTCATATATGCTTAAATTTGGATCAGGAATTACTAAGTTCGGATCGATGCCTAATACACTCCCGAATCCTTCGCACGTTTTACACGCTCCAAAGGGATTGTTGAAGGTGAAGAAATGTAAGCTTGGTTCCTGAAAGGTCATGCCATCGCGTTCGAATCGGTTGTTGAACCAGGTGATTTCTTGGTTCGTCATGTTAATAATCCCACAGGTTCCACCGTTTTTCGCAAAGGCCATTTGAATGGAGTCAACTAATTGCGCTTGTTCTTGCTCATTTAATTGATTGGTTTTGAATCGATCAACGACAACGGTTAATTCTTCGCACGGCGCTAATTCCGTGATATCCGAAATTAATGTTATCTTATTATTTACATATACCCTAATAAATCCCTCATTAGCAAGTATTTGTAATTCTTCTGTTGCGCTTCTTTTAGGATTTACTTTAATCGGTGAAAGTACGGCAAAGGAGGAATCTTCTTGAGAAAGAATCGCGTGTAGAATACTTGACGGCGTATCTTTTACTACTTCTTGGTTTGAAACGGGTGAATAGGTTTTTCCTTCTCGAGCGAAGAGTAATTTCAAAAAGTCATAAATTTCTGTAGTCGTCCCGACCGTAGATCTTGGGTTGGAGGAAATTACTTTTTGTTGAATCGCAATGGCGGGGGAAAGCCCTTTGATGTAATCAACCTTAGGTTTTTCCAATTTACCAAGAAATTGACGCGCATAGGAAGACATGGATTCAATGAAACGACGTTGCCCTTCCGCGTAAAGCGTGTCGAAGGCGAGGGTTGATTTCCCGGAACCTGAAACCCCGGTGATAATGGTTATTTTTCCATGTGGAATCTGCGCATCAATTTGCTTTAAATTATTTGCTGCAGCCCCTTTTATTTCTATGAATCTTGACACGATACAAAGGTAACACTTGTAGGTAAAAAGGGTTCATCCTAAAAATATTTCTATTTTAGAGGTTCAATTTAGATTATGCGAACCTTATTTCGAAGAAAACAAATACCAGATATTTTAAAACAACTTGAAGCAAATCAATTAGCGGATGGACATAGTTCGCTTGGAAAACATCTCAAAGTAAGGGATTTAACCGCATTTGGTATAGCAGCCATTATCGGTGCGGGAATTTTTAGTACCATTGGTGAAGCAAGTTATCAGGCCGGACCTGCCGTAATTTTCTTGTTTTTATTCACAGCGATTGCTTGTGGATTTGCCGCTTTTGCCTATGCTGAATTTGCATCCATTGTGCCTGTTTCAGGAAGTGCATACACCTATTCCTATGTGGCTTTTGGTGAAATTATCGCCTGGATCATTGGGTGGGCTTTGATTATGGAATACGCGATTGGTAACATTACGGTAGCTATTTCATGGTCGGATTATTTCACCGACATGCTCAGTAATATAAAAATTGCGGCTATGGGGATCGATGGGATTCATATTCCCTTGTGGTCTCAAATGGATTATTTCTCCGCATTTAAAGGGCACCAGCAAGCGATGATTTTATTAGAGTCGGGAAAATCATTGAAAGATATACCTGAAGCAATTCAGACTGCATATAGCGCGTACGAGCAAAGTCCCACGTTTTTAGGATTTCATGTAATATTAGACTTGCCTGCGTTGTTTATTATCATTTTAATTACGGCCTTGGTTTATCGAGGAATTAAAGAGAGTAGAAACGCTTCCAATGCCATGGTAATTGTCAAATTAGCTGTTATTTTATTGGTGATTGGAGTAGGGGTTTTCTATATCGATGTATCTAATTGGAATCCGTTTGCCCCAAAGGGTATTGGGGGCGTATTGAAAGGGGTGTCTGCGGTTTTCTTTGCCTACATTGGGTTTGATGCCATCTCTACAACCGCTGAAGAATGCGAAGACCCACAACGCGATTTACCCCGTGGGATGATGTGGGCGATAATCATTTGTACCATCTTGTACATTGCGATTGCCTTAGTCTTAACAGGCGTTGTGTCCTACAAAACCTTACGGGTTGGTGAACCACTATCCTTTGTTTTTAATGAGATAAACCTGTCTTATCTCAGTGGAATTATTTCAGTAAGTGCTGTTGTAGCTATGGCCTCAGTGCTCTTGGTATTTCAAATGGGACAACCACGAATTTGGATGAGCATGAGCCGTGATGGCTTGCTGCCAAGTCGTTTTGCAAAGGTTCACCCAAAATACAAGACCCCATCTTTTGCAACCATCGTAGTTGGTTTTGTAGTTGCGGTGCCCGCGCTTTTCATGAATTTAACCATGGTGACAGATCTTTGTAGCATTGGTACCTTGTTTGCCTTTGTGCTGGTCTGTGGCGGTGTGCTCATGCTGCAGAATAGAACGGATATACCTCGTGGTAAATTCAGAACACCCTATTTGAATGGGAAATACATCATGCCTGTATTGCTAATTGGAACCATTGTCCTATTATTTACGGCGTTTAAACAACAAACCTTGGATTTTGTAAGCAACAAAGAACAATTGAAAACCAAGGCTGAAATGATTGAAGGATTGAATCCGAATCAAATCATGGCCTTAAAAAACCACCTCATTCATGATAAAAATCAAGCGTTTTCATTTTCAAAAAGAAACATTGATAAATATTATGAGCTGCATGGTAAAGTGGCCTTAGTTGAGGATTTGAAGTTTTTAAATTTACCTAAGTCGCATTTCTATCAGTATGGCTTTAAGCATTTTGCCCATAAGATCCCAACATGGATTTTTATCCTTTTCACCATCTTCATAACCGTAATGACCGTGTTAAAAAACCTTTCCATGATTCCCTTACTCGGTCTCTTAAGTTGTTTGTACATGATGAGTGAAATCAAGGCTGAAAATTGGTTGTATTTCTCGATTTGGTTGGCTTTGGGTTTATTTATTTATTTCGGGTACGGAAGGACGCATTCTAAATTGGCTAAACCGGCGCTTATCGAAGATTAATCTTCTGTTTTTGCTTACATTTCCTTATTTTTGTGGCTTCAATAGCTTAAGATTATGTTTGAAAATTTAACGGAAAAATTTGAACGTGCGTTCAAAGTCCTGAAAGGTCAAGGTCAAATTACAGAAATCAATGTCGCTGAAACCTTGAAAGAGGTTCGTCGTGCCTTACTGGATGCCGATGTAAGCTTTAATACCGCGAAACAGTTCACCAATACCGTAAAAGAGAAAGCACTTGGAAGGGATGTCTTAACCGCCGTTTCTCCGGGACAACTCATGATTAAGATTTGTCATGAGGAATTGGTAGAATTAATGGGCGGAAACGAGGCAGAAATAAACCTCAAAGGAAACCCTGCTATCATTTTAATGTCGGGACTTCAAGGTTCGGGTAAAACAACATTCACTGGAAAGCTTGGAAGCTACCTGAAATCAAAAAAAGGTAAAAATGTCCTGCTTGTCGCGTGTGACGTCTATCGTCCGGCAGCGATTGACCAATTGCATGTACTCGGCGAGCAATTAGGCATTGAAGTATTTTCTGACCGGGATGAAAAAAGTCCGGTGAATATAGCCACCAAAGCAATAATTCATGCACGCTCAAAAGGCTTTAATGTAGTTATCGTGGATACCGCGGGACGATTGGCCGTTGATGAAGCGATGATGGATGAAATTGCGCAAGTAAAAGCAGCGATTCAGCCTTCAGAAACCTTGTTTGTGGTGGATTCCATGACCGGACAAGATGCCGTGAATACCGCGAAAGCATTTAACGAACGAATCGATTTTGATGGGGTTGTATTGACTAAATTGGATGGTGATACGCGAGGCGGTGCAGCCTTGTCGATCAAGTCCATTGTGAATAAGCCCATCAAATTTGTTGGTACAGGCGAGAAAATGGATGCCTTGGATGTTTTCTATCCGTCTAGAATGGCAGATCGTATTCTTGGGATGGGAGATGTTGTTTCCTTAGTTGAACGGGCGCAAGAACAGTTTAATGAGGAGGAGGCGCGAAGGTTGCAAAAGAAAATCATGAAAGATCAATTTGATTTTAATGATTTCTTAGGACAATTGGAGCAAATTAAAAAGATGGGAAATGTTAAAGACCTCATGGGAATGATACCAGGCATGTCAAAGGCTATGAAAGAAGTTGATGTTCCTGAAGATGCATTCAAAGGGGTTGAGGCAATTATCCGATCCATGACACCGAAAGAGCGTTCCACGCCGGCCATTTTAAATCCTTCCAGAAAGGCAAGGATAGCCAGTGGAAGTGGTACCACCATACAAGATGTAAATAAGCTCATTAAGCAGTTTGAAGACATGCGTAAGATGATGAAAATGATGAGCAATCCAAGAAATATGGCGAGTATGATGGGACAAATGAAAAACCTTCGCTAATTAATGGCTGAATTTGAATTATACCCTGAAAAACCGCAGCTTCAAAAACAGGTTGTTCGAAGTAATTGGGGACTCACTGTATTTACCATTGTACTATTTATTGCAGTTTTTTTAAGTCTGTACAGTGACCGTGCTGATTTTGTCTTTTTTTTAGTCTTTGTTTTACTCGTGCATGAGTTCGGTCATTTTAGTATGATGAAGCGCTTTAATTATGACAATGTGCGCATGCTTTTTATTCCCTTAATGGGTGCTTTTGTTCAAGGAAGCAAAGAACGTTATTCCCAAAAAGAAAGTTTATTGGTTGTTATTTTTGGTCCCTTTCCTGGAATCATATTGGGTTCTATTGGTCTTTACCTGAGTGGTGTTTATCAGGTGGATTGGCTCTTGTTACTGTCGTTTATTTTCATTTTTGTTAATGCCATCAATTTATTACCAATCGATCCCTTGGATGGGGGACAGATTTTAAAACTACTCGTTATCCGTCAGCGCGATTTGTATTTGATGGTCTTTGCGTTAATATCTTCCTTGACGCTAATTGTGGTCGGATTCTTGATGAAGGATTGGCTCGTTGCCGGATTTGGTTTTTTAATGGGCATAAGGGTTAGAGCCATGCAAAAGAATTACCAACTTCGGAAAGAGCTAAATGAACTACACGTGAATTATATTTCTACCTATGAGGAGCTGTCCAACCGAGATTATCACATGATTAAACAAGTTTTAATAAAAGACAAACCGATACTGGCTGAATTGGATGAGTTTTCTATGGAAGAAGGGAATACTATTTTAGCTTCCCACGTGAGTGAACTATTAATTGCACCAATTCATAAAGATTTAAGTTGGGTCGGTAAAATCTCCTTGTTTATCGCATGGATTTTATTGTTTGCTATACCCATTTATTTGATGTTGACCTTAAATTTTAATTGGTATTTTGAAAAACTTTAATGCCATATTACTTTACGCAACGCTTTGCTTGCCTTCCTTGATTCAGGCTCAATGCGATAAGGTGTTAATTCGAGGAAGAGTGATTGATTCCTTGCGTCCGCAAAGTTTTTACAATATTATGGTCGTGAACCGAAGCAGCGGAAAAGCGAGTTTTGGTCAACCCAACGGCTCATTCAGTGTATATGGTTTAGCTAATGAGCGCATTGCGCTTTCGGTTAAGCAATATCCGATTTATGAATTTATCGTAACTCCCGATTCTAATTGCCAATGTCAAGTATTGGCTTATATTGATCGGCTTCCGCAAGAGGTTGCAGAAGTTGTTGTTAAACCCTTGAAAACCTTGGAACAAATTAAAGAGGAGCGTGCCGCCTTAGCCATGGTAGATACTCGGATGGTGTCTGGAATAAACATCTTAGAAAGTCCAATTACGGCCCTGTATCAAGCGTTTTCTAAAAAAGAGCAAAATAAACGTTGGATTGCGGAACAAGTATATCGAGATGACCAACGTAAGGTGGTACAAGAGCTCTTACGCTTGTATGTGGCTTATGACATTATTGACCTCCCTGAGGCAGATTTTGATGCCTTTTTGTTGTTTTTGAACTTGGATGTGGATTTCTTGAAAACAGCGTCAGAATTAGAGTTGATTACTTACATCAAGGATAAATACGAGCATTTCAAACGTTTTAACGCAGGGGAATAAGCAAGTCGTCTAGCGCTGTAATCGCACGTTCCCAACTATAGATTTTAGTTACCGTAATTCTTCCTTGCCCTCCGAGGACTTCAGCCTCTTCCTTATTGTTAAGTAAGAAGCGAATATGTTTCAAAAACTCTTCTTCGTTTCTTGCCACTAACAAATCCTTGCCTGGAATTACGTCAAGTGCTTCGCTTGCTAAAGGTGTCGTTATGCAAGGGATTCCCATAGCCATGGCCTCAAGGAGCTTGTTCTGCATGCCAGTACCGATTTGCATGGGTGCAATAAATACGCTTCCACGAGCATAGGCTGTACGAATATCAGGTTGCCAACCTTCAACTGAAATGTTAGGATATTTTTTCAAGGATTGTACAAACGCGGCAGATGGGTTAGCTCCTGCAACTAGTAAGCGCCAATTCGGTTCGTGCGTTAATACATGTTCAGCAAACCACTGCATAGCATCGATGTTTGGAGCATACGATAAATTACCAACAAACACGAGGTCATACGTAGCCTCCGAACGGTTCATTGGGTAGAAAAAATCGGTATCAATGCCATTCGGTATCACCTGTATTTTTCGTTGGTCAGGATGCGCAATGTAGTGCACATCTTGCTGACTAATCATGGTTTGAAATTCAAAGTAATTGAATATTCGCTGTTCATATTCTTTCAAGCGTTGGGCTTCCATTTTATAGATCCAACGCGTTACCCAAGGCGCTTTTTGAGCCCTACGTTCCATACCAACGGATAGCGTATCCATGTAATCGATGGTTTTATTGCAATGGTGATAATTCTTTACATACTCGGCAGGACGTATCATTTGACAAAATATATGATCCGGGGAGAGTGAAGCTAATTGTTTTTTGATGCTTCGTTTGATTGTGAATGAGGTAAAATATGCCAGTTGAAACGGTTGATTTGTGAATAGACAAAAAATGATGCGAAACCATTGGAGTAAAGGATTTAGCTTATATACAGTGACTTCTGATGTAAAAGGCTTCACTTCATTATACCAGGATTCCTTGATGTCTTCGTTGCTTAAAGCAATTAAATGTATTTGATGTGTTTTGGATAATCCTTTCAATAAATTGAATGCGCGCAATTTATCCCCTTTTTCCAGCGGATATGGAAACCGAGAGGCAATGAATACGAGGCTTGGGCGCTTATCCATGAATGCCTTGTTCAAGTTGATTTAAGAGCGTTGTATCATCGAATACAGTACTTACATATTCAGAGATTTCGGCTTCTTTATTTAATCGCGCTGAGTCATTGGCTAACAGTTCAATCACGAATTTCGCGAAATCACTCGGTGAATTTGCGATAACAAATGGTGTTTTATTCTCAAATCCTTGGATGCTGGTAGAGGTTGTTACTACCAACTTTCCATAGGACAAGGCTTCTAATATTTTCATGTTGAGTCCGGTGCCATAACGTAAAGGACTTATCATTAAAGATTGTCGCATATAAAATTCATCCAGTGAATCTACAAATCCAATTCCTGCGATTTGTTGCGACGGGTTATTAAATACTTCAGATCCTTTTCCAGCAATTTCTAGGCTTACGGACGCTTGTTCCTTTAAAACAATAGGCCAAATGGCACTTATGAACCACTTCATGGCGTCAACATTTGGAAACCATTCGAAATTCCCTACAAATCCAATACGTTTTTCATGCACTATATGCTCGGTTAATGCTTGTTTTGAATTGATTCGTGGATACCACGTTCGTGTGTTTATATTCCACTGAGTTAATCGCTGCGTTTCCTCATGTGAAATACTAAGTACCTCGTTTGAAGCGCTCACCAAGGTTTGCTCGAGTGCATAGAGTTGACGACTTATTCGATTGTAAAACCATCGCAGATACCAAGGTTTAAGCGTTGCGCGTTGTTTCCAGTGCAGATACTCTAGGTTGTGTGAACGGTAAATTACATGCTTTGATGTAAACCAAGATCGAGGGATGATTGATAAGGCATAAAATCCATCGCAAATGACAACATCGAACGCATTGTTTGAGTCATCCGATTGGAGGAGCGAAGCGGCATTCGAATGTGTATATCGCGCTACATTCATTGGGTATGAAATGGATTCCAATAGGACCTTCAGGGAGACCTTTGGCTCTATTCGAAGCGGAATTAGTCGGATGGCCTGATCAACTTCCGAAAAATCACCGGGATGTTTTGGTGTACAAATTGGCGCATAGGTTAGTTCAAGGTCTTTGCACCTACTTAAAAGGTAATAACACGATGCAATCGCTTGTGTTCCGCCATCAACCACAGGGGAGTGGGGCTTTTGCGTTATATAAAGTACGCGTTTCATGCCCGCTTTCTTATTCGTTTCATCCAGGATTTCCACGTTTCAAAACTGGCTATAGGTATGTCGTTATTTGCCGTGTAGCTTACTAATATTGCAATAGGAGTGAAGAATATGCCTGAAAGCCACATGCCTAACCATGGAGAAATTACGTAGGTGTCTGCTAGGTTGTCTCCGATACTTAATATAATAAAATAGATCATGAAAATGAGTGCTGCAATGACAACCGGCGCTCCAAATCCACCTTTTTTTACGAGTGCACCCAGCGGAGCACCAACGAAGAACAACACAATAATGGCATAGGTTAAGGCGAATTTTCTATGAAATTCAATCCAAAACTGATCTTCTTCATGACGTAAGGTTTCCATGAAGGTTTCTTGGTTTCGAACGTTCTCATTGATCTGATACAGCTTGGTAATAACATCCTGCATGAGTACTTCTTTCTCTGCAAATGGAATGGATGAGAATGCCATATATCGAACAGCAGGCGTTTGTATGCTCGGGTCAATGTTAGGCATAGATTTTATCTTGTTGTCAATCACATGAAAGGTGGCAAAACTTCCTTTTATGCTCGCTAAAAAGGTGCTGTCTAAGGATGCCCTTCGCTTTTGGATAGAATCCGTTGCCCTTCCAATTTGAAACACATTCATCATTTCATATTTGTCTTGGAAGATTTCCTCATCCGAACGTTTCAGACTGAATCCAGTCACATTCATCTTGTACGTGGCCCGCTCAAAGGTGGAAATTCGGTCAGGGTGAGAGCTTATTTTTCCAACCAAGGGCATGCCATTCGGACCAATCTCCCCATTTTCTAATTCTAATTCTTCATATATGGTACCTTTTTTCAGGTCGAAAAATAAATAGTTCCCGCTGGTTGAACGATAGATGTTTGCATATTTTGCCTTGACCGTTTTAAGTACATTCGGTTCCGTATGGTCGTGAATGGTAATGTTTGTAAAGCTGCTATCTTTTCCCTTGTTTACCTTGATCGCATACCCATCAATTTCGGTCGTATATACGCCTGGAACAATAAGCGAGGAAAGCTTTGTGTTTTGTATATCATAGATCAGCGAATGCCATTTTAAGTTTGAAACTGGGATTACATAATTGGCGAAGTAAAACGTGAATCCAGCAATGAGTAACACAACAACCGTTAAGGGGCGCATGATTCGAACCAGCGAGAATCCATTCGATTTTAATGCCGTCAATTCGTTGTTTTCCGACATGTTTCCAAAGGTCATTAAAGAGGAAAGTAAGATCGCAAGGGGTAGGGCTAATGGAATTAAGCTCGCCGAAACATAAAAAAGCAGTTCAAGGATAACCCAAATACTCAAGCCTTTTCCCATGAGGTCGTCAATGTAAACCCAGAAAAATTGCATAATCAGGATGAACATGGATATGACCAAGGTAATGAGAAAAGGGCCAATGAACGACCGAATACTAAACAGGTATAAGCGTTTCAAAAACTAATTTTTTACAAAAATAGGGCTACTAATTGAATAATTATGCACCGATAAGCCTGCGTAGTTTTTGAAGTTGTTGTTCCCACATTAAGATGCTGCTATCCTTATCGCCAGCTTCAGCAAAATCGGTGATGGTTAACATGATGGCTTGCGTCATAGGGTCTAGAGAGAAGGCAAGCTCAAAATAGGTATCAAGTTCTTCATCGATGTCTGTTTGCCATTGAAAACGGATGTGATTGTTGGCTTTATGACTAAGCAGGGCAGCTTCTTCTTCATAACCGTCCCACATAAAATAATACTTACCATTTCGAATATTGACATCGTCAGCAAACCATTCGCTTAACCCTTCCGCTGTCGTTAATTTTGAATCCAAAATCTTCGGAGAAGTTTTGATCAATTGCTCGATTTGAAATTTTTCTTTCATCAGGTTAGGAAAAAGCGTGTTATCTTTGGTTTTATCCTGCAATATACAAATTAATTAGTTACCGTTCAATGCCTAATTTTCAATCCCTTGGGGGATTTTTTTTTCGATTTCGCGGTCAATTACCACTTGTTTTTTTAGTAATTCTTATTCCGTTAAGTTTTTCCGTTAAATACCCTTTGTATCCAGCGAATTCAATATGCATAGTTCAGGTAATTTCTTTGCTTCTTATACTTTTAGGTATCGCCTTAAGGGCCTGGGTTATTGCACAAAAAGCACCGCACACATCGGGAAGAAATCGGCATGAACAAGTAGCACATTCCTTAAATACCAGCGGATTGTATTCCGTTACTCAGCATCCCCTATACATGGGGAGTTTTCTAATTTGGATTGGAATATGCATTCGATTTAATAATATAATCTTCATATTCGGGGCATTGGTGTTTTCTGTTTTGATGCTCTACCTTATCATTAAACATGAAGCGGAATTTTTAAGAAATAAGTTTGGTGAAGAATATAACACATGGAGTAGGGCTACGCCCGTTTTTCACATCAATCCGCTGAAGTTTAAGCCTTCAGTCATTCCATTGGACGGTATTCGAGTGTTGGCGACTGAATATCCAACCTGGGTATCTATTGTAGCGGGCTTACTGATGATTGACATCCTCCGTTTTATTTATTTTGAATTGGATGATGCAATGTGCTATCGAATAGCTGGATGGATTATTGCAGGCTTGTTTATTGGTTTTGGTGGGCGTTTTTTTAAATATGTAGTTGTACGCCGTTGGCTTAAGCGTTCAATTTAAATACTTGACGCTGTTGTAAAGATCTACCGAGGGTGATTTCATCTGCATATTGCAATTCTGAACCTATCGATACCCCACGAGATAAGGTTGTAATCACCAAGCCTTCACGGTCTATTCGCTTAAACAAATAAAAATTCGTAGTATCACCTTCCATGGTAGGACTTAAAGCAAAAATAATTTCGGTGATTTCAGGGTTTTTACTGCGCTCCACCAAGGAATCTATATTCAAATCTTGAGGACCAATTCCATCCATTGGTGAAATAATTCCACCCAAGACGTGATATCTTCCTTTAAAGGTTTCTGTACTTTCAATGGCCATAATATCTCTAACATCTTCCACGATACATATCACATCATTCGCTCTGCGTTCATTCGAGCAAATTGAACAGGTTTCCGTATCGGATATGTTCCCGCAAAGCCTGCATGCGAAGGTTTGCGTCTTGAGTTGAATGAATGCCTCAACAAAGGTTTTAATTTCGTCAGCGTCCCTTCGGTGTAAATGCAATGCAAGTCTCAATGCAGTTCTTTTTCCAATACCAGGAAGTGTCGCCAACTGTTCTGTTGCTTGTTCAAGGTATTTAGATGGAATTTGCATGAAACAAATGTAGTTATTTTCGTTTCGCTTTGCGTACTTTTGCGTTATGGCCGCCCCACAATTAAATATTAAAAACAAACGCGCCCGGTTTGAGTATCATTTGGAAGACACCTTTCTTGCGGGAATTGTACTTTCAGGAACTGAAATCAAAAGTATTCGTAATGGTAAGGCAAGTATTTTAGAAGCATATTGTATCTTTCATGAAGGGGAAGTATGGATCCGCAACATGTTTGTAAATGAATATGAAAACGGTACGTTTTTTAATCACAAGCCAAGAGCAGATCGAAAACTTTTACTCAATAAAAAGGAAATTAATCGCATTGAAAAGTTTCTAAAGGTAAAGGGGAATACCATGATTCCGCTCAAATTGTTTTTATCAGATAAGGGTTGGGTAAAGATTGAAATTGCTTGCGCAGTAGGTAAAAAATTACACGACAAACGCCACGACCTTAAAATGAAAGATGATCAACGTGAAATGGATCGCGCCTTGAAACGTTAGTTCTTGATCACTTTATACCCAGGATAGTTTTTCTTGTCGAATGCGAATTTTGTGTCTTTCACCTCTGGGTTCGATGTGAATTTAGTTACGGAGTACGTCATGATGGTACCGTCGTTAGATTTCATAACCGCTTTCTTAAGTTCGTTTTTTGATTTAGAAATGTAAAGAACAATCGTATTGTAATCCGCGGTTTTAGGATTTTTAGGATACAAATCAATTACACTCACGGTTTCACCACTGATTTTATCTTCCTTAATGAATTTATTTTTAAATCCAGTTTCCCATATCGTCATTAATTTCTTGGGGTTGATTCCATCTTCGTCATCTGAATTATCACTTTCATACACCTCTTTGTCTTTTGCAATGATCGTCCAGGTTTTAATTCCGTTGCAAATGATGGAATTGTCTCCATAGGTCGCATAATATTTACTGTTTTTTACCCAACCTTTTCCAGAATAATCATCATTCTGACCCATTTCTTCATTTTTTATGTTGGCGCTGTATTCCAAATAAAAGGACTTCAATCCTTTCATTTTTTTTGAAAGCTTATTCAGGATTTTCTGAGATTTACTAAGTTCAGGTTGTGCTGACACCTGATAGGACATAATAAAGAGCAAGGAGAATAATAGAAATGACTTCATAGGAATATTTTTCAGTGCAAATATCACACATTGTGCCAAAACTTACACACTAAATTTTGATGAATTGTGAAATTTTATATTGGGAACCTACCTTTATTCGAAGAAAATAGATGCCTGCACGCCAGCTCATTGTATTCAAGTTAAACAGATGTGAACCTGCATCAAAACTTTCAATAGCATAATAACAACGTTTTCCCATGAGATCAAGGACTTCAATGCTCACTTCGCTTGAATCTCTAAGAATCAACGTGAATTCCCCGAGTTCTTCCAATGGATTTGGTGAAATGGGGCTTACAGAAAAATCCCCATCTTCTATAAGTAAACACTCATAGTTGTTAGTAAGCGTCAGTTCAGGAATTAAGTGACTTGTAGATAGATCGACGTTAACACAAAGGAAATCTTCTATTTCGTTTTGGGATATCCCATCTAAGGCTGGACTATTTTCGAACACATAGTAGAAGGAGTTACCCGGCATTATGGTATCAGTTAATAAACCACTCAGTCGCGGAATACCTGAAACGGATAAAAATAACCTGCCACCAATAATGGGCACCGTACCAAGGTTTTGGAGCTCACAACCTATGATTGCCTGTCCATTTTGACTTCCTAAGTAAAGTTGTTTGATGCCAATATCAAGAATGGTTTCATTAACAGGAATCAAGGTGAGCGTTGTGTCCTGGCATCCGTATGGGTTGCTTGTAATGCTATACACTGATATAAGTTCTCCAACAAGTGAGTCGGGTATGGTATAATTTATTGCGTTTGTATCGAGATACGAAATGCCATTGATTATCCAGTTGATTTGATTCACACCAGCAGCAGTGGAGTTGAGTTCTAATTCGTCGCCAACAACACAAATAGCGGGTTCATAAATAAAACTACTGCTCAGTCCGGGATTTACATTGACCTGAATTAAGGTGTCGGCTTGACAGCCCAAATTAGAAACAACTGAAAGGGTTAAAAACTGAATCCCTAAGGTGGTAAAGGTGAATTGTCCCTCAATTCCAGTAAATGGATATTGTAAATTGACCAGCCAAAAGGTGCTATCAATGCTACCACTCGGTATGGTACTTAAACTTGAAAATGCCGTTGGATTGTCTCTGCAGGCGGGAGCTAGGTTCCAAGTTAATTCGGGCATCGGATGAATGCTTACGCTTTGAATACTAGTATCCGAACACCCATTCCCCGCATAACAAATCAATGAAACCGAATAGTTCCCCTCGCTCGAATAAAAACATGGAGCATTGAATGCCGTATCAATTGCGCCATTTCCAAAATCCCACAGAACGGATTGAATTCCGGTGCTGTCGTTTGCAATGCTTGCGTTTATTGGAGTTGTTAGCGTATGTTCACAGCTATTATTCAATGTAAATAAGGCGGATGGTGCAGCTGTAATTTGAAATGTATAATTAAGCGTGTCCGAGCATCCATAGGTGTTCTGTGCAACTAAGGTAATTTGATTCAATCCAGCCTGACTAAACATATGGCTTCCAATGCTGTCTGTATCTACAAAACCTCCAAGATAATCCCAAGCAAACGTACTAAGTGAATTGCCGCTTAGGTCCGACGCTTGAAATAAAATAAGCTCATTATTGCATGATCCACTGTGTTGTATGTCTAAGGTAGGAGGTACTTGAACATAAACCGAGAATGTATCTAAGGACATACAATTATCACTAGCCGTGACCTCGATTGAACCATTAATCCATCCAGGGTTTGGAAAGGCCGCTTGAACCGTGTTTCCATTTAATTGAATTCCGTTTGAAAAGCTCCATACCTGACTTGTTATCGCAGCAGGCAACGGAACGCTGGATTGATTTGAACCTTGAAATAAGGCATTTGTGCATTGCGTAATTGGAAGCGATAGGTTTATCGTTGGGGCGGTTCCGTTCACGTTGACCAGTATCGTGTCTTGCGCAACACATCCATTAACATTCGTTGAGGTTAACGAAATAACAGCCATTCCTCCGTTAGTAATAGGGAAGGTGCTACCCGTGGTCCCGTTGTTCCATGCATAGGATGTTGTTTGCTGTGCCCCTTGCTGCAACGAAACAACATTTCCAATGCACAAGGAGGTATCGTTGCCTAGCGACGCAGTCAATGGGTAGGTGTCTATGCTAAATGTGTTTTGTTGAAGAACTGATGGACATCCGCCTGCTCCTGTAACTTGTACGCTATAGATTCCGCCTTGAGTAATTGAGAGCTGGTTTGCAGTGGATCCGGTATTCCACAGGTGGGTAAATCCAGCACCTAATCCAGTATTCCATAAAATAGAATTGTTTGAGCAAATCGACGTGCTTGGAGGAGGAGCAATCGCAGGGAATTTTACAAAAATAGTGTCGGTCCATTTAAATCCGAAGGCATCTTTGGCTGAAACCCAATAGGATCCCGATTGATTCACTGAAATGCTGGCTGTGGTTGAACCAGTGCTCCATTGGTAATTTGTGTACCCTGCGGGTGCAGTTAAGGCTTGTGGACAAAATCCATTGCTTATTGCAATGTCACTACCTAAATTAAACACAGGCGTATATTTGAATTTTAAATAGTTCTTAATTTTTTGAATATCCAAGGAATCGTTAGTGTCGGCAAAAATTATCTCACAAATATTTCCGTTTAAAAAAAGGAGTTCGCCATCGTCATTTGCATTGTTATATGCACCGATTAAAAAACGAAAGTTAGATTCAAAAAGTAGATTGCTGTTAAAAGAACTTATGCCTAAGGAAGAATTATTCACATCCAGGTGATTCTTGGCAGTAGTTCGATTTACAAACGCATTATACAAGGCAAAATTAGTGGTATTAAAAGCAGAATAATTACTGGTGTTGTTGTCGCTTTGAAATAGGAAGGCTGTATTAGCGCCATCTTTAATGATTCCGTAACGGAAGGTAGCATTTGCTGCTTTTGATTTGGCGAGAAGGGTTTGGTTACTTGCCGCCATTTTCCCAATGACAAACATCGCACGAGAATTGAACGCAAGATCAAGGATGTCTCCACCACTCAAGACTTGAGCTCCAGCAAAACTAATGCTTGGATAACCATTAACCGAATTATTTACTACGCTTGGTCTTTTTGCTGCTAGGTTTTGACTCATCACATGTGCGTTCGCGCTCAAGTCAGCCCATTGTTGAACTTTATTACTGGCATCCGGGGTAACTCCAGCATCCGCTTTCAACCATAAACTGGTAGAATTTAAACTGGAGGGGGTAAAATAGGTGAACGTGTACGTTGGCGAGCAGGTGGAATCATTTGCCGTGTATGCTTTTATACGCCAATAATAGGTCCCTTGAGTAGGGACGAATGAACTCCAAGAGGTGAGGTTAGTAAGCGGAGATTGCGAATAATTACTACTAAAGGTATTGTTGCTCGCAAGCTGAACCCGATAATTAACAGCGTTTGGGGAGCTGTTCCATTGAAAGGATACGTTGAAGGTGCTAAGATTCGATTGGTTTTTGGGTAAAATACCGCTCAAAGGTTGCGCAAAATAGCTTCCTAATCCTGATGAAAATATCAGAATAAGTTGAAGGAGTCTTAGGTGAAACATTTGATGCATCCTCCCAAAAATAAGAAATAATTGACTAGTTATTGCGCTCTTTGATTACATCTTCAACCATATTGAATATTTATTCGTTAAAGGGTAGCATTTCTTCGAATACCGTAGGGCTTGGGTACATGTTGTTTTATAAAGTGTACCTTTGTCTTCTTACATGTAGGAGTATTGTAGATGGAATCGTTGCGTAAAACCGAAGTAATTACCCCTAAGCGAGGCATTTTTGATGTTCGCTTGCACGAACTGTGGGGATATAGAGATTTAATTCTTTTGTTTGTTCGAAGAGATTTTGTTGCACAATATAAACAAACCATTCTCGGTCCCCTTTGGTTTATAATTCAACCCGTGCTTACGGCCTTCATGTTTTATGTTGTTTTTGGAATGATTGCTTCAATTCCTACACAGGGTGTGCATCAATTTTTATTTTATTTCACCGGATTAACCATTTGGGGATATTTTTCCGAGTGTTTTACTAAAACATCAGGTACCTTCATTGCCAATGCAAATTTATTCGGAAAGGTTTATTTTCCTCGCTTAACGGTTCCACTTTCCATTGTAATTTCTGGTTTGTTCAAATTATTAATCCAACTGGTAATTCTCATTATATTGATCGGCATATTTAGCTTGAGCGGGATGCAACAAATTTCCTTGGATTGGACCATTATTTTGTTTCCTTTTTACGTGTTGCTCATGGCATTCTTAGGCTTAGGTCTTGGCATCTTATTTTCTGCCTTGACCACGAAATATCGGGATTTAAGTTTTCTACTTACGTTTGGCGTTCAGTTGTTAATGTATGCAACGCCAATCATTTATCCCTTATCGTTTACAAGCGGTAGAATTCATGCTGCCCTAGCTTTTAATCCCTTGACTTCAATTCTTGAAAATGTGAGGTATTCAATCTATGGCATTGGTCAATTCGATGCATTCGGATTACTTTATACCACGGGTTTTACCATGGTGATTTTGGTCTTAGGAATTTTGGTTTTTAATCGCATTGAACAGTCCTTTATGGATACCGTATAGTTGGAGGCATGGAGGTAATCAAGGTAGAACATTTATCTAAACAATATCGACTGGGGCAAGTAGGCACTGGGTCCTTAATTCAGGATTTAAATCGCTGGTGGCATAAGATCAAAGGAAAGGCAGATCCGTATGAGGTAATCACTGAAACAAACGATCGAACGACGAAAGGCAAAGGTGATTTTGTATGGGCACTGGAAGACATTAATTTCGCTGTAAATCAAGGGGAAGTACTCGGGATTATTGGACGCAATGGGGCAGGTAAGAGTTCCTTGTTAAAAATCCTTTCTAAGGTAACTTCGCCAACCAAAGGAAGAATAACGCTAAATGGACGAGTAGCCTCCTTATTAGAGGTTGGAACAGGGTTTAATCCTGAGCTGACAGGAAGGGAAAACATTTACTTGAATGGAGCTATTTTGGGGATGACGAAAAAAGAGATTGCTAGAAAATTTGATGAAATCGTTTCCTTCAGTGGCGTTGAAAAATATATTGATACACCCGTTAAACGCTATTCCTCAGGGATGTATGTTCGTTTAGCCTTCGCTGTAGCGGCTCATCTTGAACCAGAGATTTTAATTGTAGACGAAGTGTTGGCAGTGGGGGATGTAGATTTTCAAAAAAAATGCATCGGGAAAATGAAGGATGTGGCCAGTGCAGGAAGAACAGT